>NZ_JBFBAO010000035.1:0-30513 GCF_040682255.1 Micromonospora sp. NPDC051296
CGATGACGAAGACCTTCTCGGCCTTCAGCACGTTCTTGATGTAGTTACCGGCCGCCGGGCCCTGGCTGTAGTCGTTGCCGACCGCCCGGAAGAAGGTCTTCCAGTTCTGGTCGGCCAGGCTCGGCCGGGTCGCGGACGGGGTGATGTGCACCAGGCCGGCCTCGGAGAAGAGCGGGTTGGCCGCCTCGGACTCACCGGAGAAGGCGGGGCCGACGATGCCAACGATCTTCTCGTCGTCGATCGCCTGCTGGGCCAGGCCGGGCGCCTGCTCCGGGTTGCCCTGGGAGTCCAGCGGCACCAGGGTCACCTGGCAGTCGGCGTTCTCCTTGTTGTACTTGTCGACGGCGAGCTTGACGCCGCCGTTCATGTTGATGCCCAGCGCCGCGTTCGGGCCGGTCAGCGCGCCGAAGAAGGCGATCTTGGCGCCGCAGTCGTCACCGGCAGCATCGTTGGATCCACTGTCAGACTTGCAGGCGGTCACGCCGCCCATGGCGAGAGCGGCGATCGCCACCCCGCCGACCAAACGTGCGAGCTTCTGCCTCACGGCCCGAACCCTCCTCCGTCCCATGGCCCGAACCACCCGCTGCCAATTGGCCATTGCGGGGGCGGACGAACCAGACCGTCGTCGCCGGTCTGGGGCCGGACGTTATCCCACCGTGGAGCTGTGACGTAAGCCCTGCGAGGGGCCGTTGACCGAACCGTTACACGCCGTGGCGGATAGGGTGCGATCGCTGTAAGAAACGGCCGCCGAACCATCGGACATGAGAATCTTTCACTTTCGTTTTCTCGGTGCCGGACGGCCATCCGCCCGCTTTTCTTCAGCCACCGGCCGAAAGGGGCGCCGACCAGGCACGGGAGCCGTTTCCCGGGTCGGCGAGCACCATCAGGCGGTCTCCCTGGAACGCCACCGCCAGCCCCGTGTCACCGCCGGGCGGCACCGGCACCGGCCCGGCGACATTCCGCCACGATTCCCCGATATCCGTCGAGTACCACAGACGGTAACCATCGGCGTCGATGGTTGCCGCCACCACCCGGTCGCCGTCGGCCGCCAGGGCCCGCACCGAGCGCGTGCCGGGGCCGACCGAGCCGAAGGCACCGACCCACCGCCACCCGGCCCCCGTCCACCGCCACGTCCCGAAGCCGTCCCGCACCGGACCGACCGCCAGAACCGCGTCGCCGGCCGCCGTCAGCCGCTCCGCCTGGCCACCCCCCGGCGCCCCGGGCAACTCCAGCCGCCGCCACACCCGGGCGTCCGGCGAGGTCCAGGCCGCCGGCGTCGCCCCGGGCGCCAGCACCGCGCCCACCACCAGCCATCCCGACGGCACGGCCACCGCGTCGTACGCGGCGGTCCGGCCCCGGCCGTCACTCGCCAACTCCGGCAGACCCTCGTGCGCCGTGAAACGCCCCCCGTCCGGAGAGGTCCACACCGCCGCCCCGGCCAACCGGGTACCCACCACCAACCATCCACCCGGACCGGCCGCCAACCGGGAGACGCTCACCGCCCGAGGTCCACCGAACAGCTCGAAAGAACCGTCCGCCTCACGCAGAACACCGTCCGAACCCTGCGACCAGGTGCCCGTACGGGGGTTACCGTGCGCGCCCCCGATCGCCGCGCCGAGTGCCGCCATTCGCCCGTCCCGGCAGGCCACCGCATAGAGCAGGTGCCGGCCGCCGTAGAAGGTCGACGGCGCAGTCTCCACGGGCGACCACGACAGCCCGTCCGAGCTTGCCCAGGCCGCCGGACGGGTCTCCCCCGCCGGGTCGGCGACCCCGCCGACGGCGAACCAGCGACCGGCACAGGTCGCCGCGTCGCGCACCATGATCCGACCGGACGTGCCCGCTGGCGTCGGCAGCGTCATCGACTGCCAGGCCGGACGCAACGGCTCCGGATCCGTGGACGGGCTCGGGTGCGCGCAGCCGGCCAGCGCCACCGCCAGGCCAGCGACGGCCGCGACCATCCGCCCGATCACCACGGGTCGATGTTATCGACGGCGGGCACTTTTGGCCGACCGTCGTACCCCGGTCAGGAAGCCGGCTGTGCCACCTCGCCGCCGGCGGTCTCGGCGAGGATCCGCTCGGAGACCTCCTTCATGGTCATCCGGTGATCCATCGCCGTACGCTGAATCCACTTGAACGCCTGCGGCTCGGTCATGTTGTACGTGGTCATCAGCGCGCCCTTGGCCCGCTCGACGGTCTTGCGGACCTCCAGCCGGTCGGTCAGCCCGGCGACCTCGTGCTCCAGCGCGGCGATCTCCGAGTAGCGGGAGAGCGCGATCTCCACCGCCGGCACCAGGTCGCTCTTCTGGAACGGCTTGACCAGGTACGCCATCGCGCCGGCCGCCCGGGCCCGCTCCACCAGGTCCCGCTGGCTGAAGGCGGTCAGGATGATCACCGGGGCGATCCGGGCACCGGCGATCCGCTCGGCGGCGGCCAGCCCATCCATGATCGGCATCTTGATGTCGAGGATGACCAGATCGGGCTTGAGCTCCTCGGCCAGCCGGACGGCGGTCTCGCCGTCGCCGGCCTCCCCGACCACCTCGTAGCCCTCCTCGACCAGCATCTCGGCGAGGTCCAGCCGGATCAGCGCCTCGTCCTCGGCGATCAGTACCCGCCTGCGCGCGGCATCCGTCTGCGTCTCGGCCACGAGCCACTCCCACCCAGTCTGAGCCCCGACACCCGCGGTACCGGGTGTCGCCGCCCCTAGCGTAGTGGGTAACCTGTGCAGGCCGAGAAACTGAAGCCCCTGTAGTCCAACGGCAGAGACAATGGTTTCAAAAGCCATCAAGTGTGGGTTCGAATCCCACCGGGGGCACCCAGAAGTGTCGTACGTGTGCTCGAAGATGCCTCGGTGCATCCTGCGGAGATACGTGCACGAGCGCGCCAGCTCCACCTTTCGGGGCTGACCATCGCTGAGGTCGCCCGCGGCCTCGGGCTCGTCTATCCCACGGTGTGGCACTGGTGCCGGGACCGGCCAGAGCCTGTCGTGCGGGGCACCGCATTGCGCTGTTTCCGCTGCACGCCAGGAATCAGATACCCGACAGACCCCGCCGCCTACGCCTATCTGTTCGGTCTATACCTCGGCGACGGGCACCTCGTCGCATCCGCACGGGTGCCGGTCCTACGGATCTCGTGCGACAACGCGTGGCCCCGTGGGCGCTCGATCTGCTCGGCATCGCCTGGAGAATGAACCGCCGCAACTCCCTTTCCGTGGCCCGGCGAGAGGCGGTTGCCGCCCTCGACCGTCATGTGGGCCCCAAGTCCTGACGCTCGCCGGGAGCGCGGCGCGGGCAGCGCTCACCCGGAGAAGACTCAGATCGCCGCGAGCGCCTGCTCCAGGTCGGCGCGCAGGTCCTCCGGATCCTCCAGACCGACCGAGAGCCGCAGCAGCCCGCCGCCGGGCTTCGCGTCCCCTTCGACCGGTCGGTGGGTCAGCGACGCCGGGTGCTGGATGAGCGTGTCGACCCCGCCGAGCGAGACGGCGTGGGTGATCAGCCGGCAGGCACCGGCGACCGCCGCCGCGGCGGGTGCGCCGCCGCGTACCTCGAAGGCGAGCAGGCTGCCGGGGCCGGCCATCTGCCGCCCGACCAGCCCGGCCGGGTCGTCCAGGCCGGGGTGGTGCAGCCGGGCCACGGCCGGGTGGTCGCCGAGCCAGACGGCGAGCTTCTCCGCCCCGGCCTGCTGGGCGCGGACCCGTACCGGCAGCGTCTGCAGGCCGCGGTGCAGCAGGTACGCCCCGAGCGGGTGCAGGATCGCGCCGGTGAGGGCGCGGACCTGGCGGAGTTTGACGGCCCACTCGGCGTCGCAGGCGATTGCTCCGGCGAGGACGTCGCCGTGGCCGCCGATGCTCTTGGTGGCGCTGTGCAGCACGAGGCGGGCACCATGTCGGGTGGGCTGCTGGAGCACCGGGGTGGCGACGGTGTTGTCGATCAGCAGCGGCACTTCGCCGGCGGCGTCGGCCAGGGCGGCGATGTCGAACAGGTCGAGGGTGGGGTTGGCCGGGGTCTCGGCGATCACCAGGGCGGTGTCCGGGCGGACGGCGGCGGCGACCTGGTCGGGGCGGGCCCAGCTGACCTCGGTGCCGAGCAGGCCGGTGGCCAGCACGTGGTCGGTGCCGCCGTAGAGGGGGCGCACGGCGACCAGGTGCCGCTTGCCGTCCCGGGTGGCGGCGAGCAGGGCCGCGGTGAGGGCGGCCATGCCGCTGGCGAAGGCGACCGCCTCGGCGGTGCCTTCCAGCTCGGCGAGGGCGGTCTCGAAGCGGGCCACGGTGGGGTTCCAGAGCCGCTGGTAGACGGCGCTGGCACCGGCAGGCAGGGGGCCGCCGGTGGCGAGGGCTTCGTAGGCGTCGCCGCCGGCGTCGACCGACGGCAGCGGGTTGGTGGTCGACAGGTCGATCGGCGGCACGTGCACCCCGAGGGCCGCGAGGTCGTCGCGGCCGGCGTGCACGGCTCGGGTGTCCACGGTCAGCATGCCGAAGAGGATCGAACAACTGGCCCATCTAGGGCAATAGTTTCGAAGATTATTTGCCGTTTCCCCTTTCTGTGATGGTCGGGTTCGGTGGAGGATGGCGGGATGCCCCTCGCATCGAACGATGTGCGGCCGTTCGCGGCCCTCGACGACACCGACCGCGCGATCCTGGCCGAGCTGACCGCTGACGGCCGGCTGCCGAACAACGCCCTCGCCGAGCGGGTGGGGGTGGCGCCGTCGACCTGCCTGGCCCGGACCCGGGCGCTTCGGGAGTGCGGGGCGATCCGGGGATTCCACGCCGAGGTGGACCCGGCGGCGGTGGGGATGCCGCTACAGGCATTGGTGTCGGTACGGCTGACCGAGCACGCGCGGGCGGCGGTCGACGCGTTCCGGGCCCGGTCGGTGCGGCTGCCGGGGGTGGTGTCGGTGTTCCACGTGGCCGGTGCCGAGGACTACGTCCTGCACGTACGGGCGGCCTCGGCGGAGGCGCTGCGCGACTTCGTCCTGGATCATCTGGCCGTGGACCCGGCGGTGCAGCACACCCAGACCAGTCTGATCTTCGAGCAGGCGCGCGGGATGGGCTGAACTGTCGACCGCACCACGGTCCCCTCGGATGGGGAACAAATGCGGCATCCGGCGGGTTGGCCCGCCGTGTGATCGACGTACCGCTGTCTGTTCTCGACCTCGCCCCCGTCGCCGCCGGCGCCTCCGCCGGCGAGGCCCTGCGGCACACCACCGAGCTGGCCCGGCGCACCGACGAGCTGGGCTACCACCGGTTCTGGGTGGCCGAGCACCACAACATGCCGGCCATCGCGTCGTCGGCGCCCGCAGTCCTGATCGCGCATCTGGCCGCGCACACCAGCACCATCCGGCTCGGCTCGGGCGGGGTGATGCTGCCCAACCACGCGCCGCTGGTGGTCGCCGAGCAGTTCGGCACCCTGGACGCGTTGCATCCCGGGCGGATCGACCTGGGTATCGGCCGCGCCCCGGGTACCGATCAGGTGACCGCGCTGGCGTTGCGCCGGACGATGGAGGGTCTGTCGGCTGAGGGCTTCCCCCGGGAGCTGACCGACCTGATGAACTACTTCGACGACGAGCCGGGGCCGATCACGGCGACCCCGGGGCGCGGGCAGCGGCCGGCGGTGTGGTTGCTCGGTTCCAGCGGGTTCAGCGCCCAGCTGGCCGGCGCGCTGGGGCTGCCGTTCTCGTTCGCGCACCATTTCAGCGCGCAGAACACCCTGCCGGCGCTGGCGCTGTACCGGCAGAGTTTCCGGCCGTCACGTTGGCTGCCCGAGCCGTACGCGATGGTGGCGGTCAACGCGGTCTGCGCGGAGACCGACGAGCGGGCCGAGTGGCTGGCCGGGCCGGCCGGGCTGTCGTTCCTGCGGCTGCGCGCCGGGCGGCCGGAGCCCCTCGCATCGCCGGAGGAGGCGGCGGCGTACCCGTACACCGAGTTCGAGCGGGAGTTCGTGGCGCAACGCCGGGAGGGCCAGGCGACCGGCTCTCCGGAGACGGTACGCCGGCAGCTGAGCGACCTGTTGGACCGCACCGGTGCGGATGAGCTGATGCTCAACACGATGGTGTACGACGTCGCCGACCGGGTGCGCTCGTTCGAGCTGATCGCCAACGAGGTGGCCGGCGGCCTGCGCCGCTGAGGCCCCACGCCACTGAGCCGGGGGCTGCGCCATTGAGCCGGGGCCGGTGCGGTCGAGTCGTTGGCGGGCGGACCGGGCGAATGTGGTGGCACAGGTCACACCGGTCATGGGACCGCGAAACACGATCTTCACGGCAGCGTCACTCTCGCGACGCGGACGCTGCCTAACGTTGGTGCCGGTGGTGGTACGGCACTCCCCGGTCGGGACGGGTCGGGGGTGCCGCGGTGTGGGGCACCGGGCCGCGATTGTGCGGATTCCGCGATCGCGGCCCGGTGCCCGTCCCTTTCCTGCCGCCTTCTTAGCGCCGGCTCAGCGCAGGTAGATGCGGGGCGCGGGTGGGGCGGCCATCCCGTCGCCGAGGAAGAAGCTCGGGTGCGGGGGCTGGTTGTAGGCGGTGTTCTGCCAGGCGACCGCGACCCGGTACTGCGGGTCGTGCATCAGGGTGTGGATGCGGGTGCTGGTCGGGGTCGGGGTGCTGTAGATCCGTAGCGCCCGGCTGTCGGTGGTCCGCCAGACGACCTCCTCCCGCCAGTCGCCGAGGATGTCGGCGGACAGCGCGGGGGTGGCCTTGGTGCCGTTGTTCGAGGCGACGTCGCTGCCGGTGAGCAGGCGGGTGTCGCCGCTCGGGCCGTACTTGTCGATCCGGGTGGCGTCGAGCAGTTCCCGGACCGGGTCGCCGTCCCACCAGACGAGGAAGTTGGTCGAGGAGGGCTTGCGGCCGATGTTCTGGCCCCGGGTGTTGGCCAGGCCGCTCACCGCCGACGACCAGGATTCGGCGCCGGGGCTGCCGGCCCAGATGTCACCGGAGACGCCCCGGCCGTTGTCGCCGTTGGCCGGGGTGGACCAGATGAGCTGGCCGGTGCGGGCGTCGGCGAGGTAGGAGCTGGGTTTGCTGCCGTCCTCGTTGACCTTGAAGACCTCCAGGCCGGGGCGGGTCGGGTCGAGGTCGCCGACGTGCATGGCGTCGCCGTGGCCGGTGCCGGTGGAGTGCAGCAGCCGGCCGTTGTCGTCGATGGTGACGGCGCCGTAGACGATCTCCTGGCGGCCGTCGACGTCGACGTCGGCCACCGACAGGTTGTGGTTGCCCTGACCGGCGGCGGCGCCGTTGCCGGAGGTGTTGGAGTCGAAGGTCCACCGCTTGGTGAGGCTGCCGTTGCGGAAGTCCCAGGCGGCGATCACTGCGCGGGTGTAGTAGCCGCGGGCCATGATCAGCGAGGGCCGCTGCCCGTCGAGGTACGCGGTGGCGGCGAGGAACCGGTCGACGCGGTTGCCGTACGAGTCGCCCCAGGAGGAGACGCTGCCGCGCGGCGGGTCGTAGTCGACGGTGGACAGGGCGGCGCCGGTGCGGCCGTCGAACATGGTCAGGTACTCGGGGCCGGCGAGGATGTACCCGCTGGAGTTGCGGTGGTCGGCGGCCGCGTTGCCGATCACCTGGCCGGTGCCGGAGCGGGTGCCGTCGGCGGTCTTCATGGCCACCTCGGCACGGCCGTCGCCGTCGTAGTCGTACACCTGGAACTGGGTGTAGTGCGCGCCCGCCCGGATGTTGCGCCCCAGGTCGATGCGCCACAGCCGGGTGCCGGTAAGTGCGTACGCGTCGACGTAGACGTTGCCGGTGTAGCCGGACTGGGAGTTGTCCTTGGCATTGGACGGATCCCACTTGAGCACGAACTCGTACCGGCCGTCGCCGTCGAGGTCGCCGACGCTGGCGTCGTTGGCGGAGTAGCTGTACGCCTCGCCGGTGGGGGTGGTGCCGCCCGGCGGGACCTGCAACGGCACGTCCAGGTAGCCGGCCGGGAACTGTAGCGCCGGCGCGGAGGCGGCCTGCTCGACGCCGTTGACCACGGCCCGCACGGTGTACGCCGCGCCGGCGGCGCCGCCGCTGTCCAGGTAGTTGGTCGCGCCGGTGAGCGGGCTGGCGTTGACCCGGGTGCTGGCCCGGTAGAGGTTGAACGCCACCCCGGAGGTCTCGGTGCCCAGCAGCCGCCAGGAGACCAGGTTGCCCGAGCCGGAGCGCACGCTGACCAGGCCACGGTCCAGGTTCTCCGCCTGCATGGAGCCGGCCGGCGGGGTGGTGGGCGGCGGCGTGGTCGGGGGTGGGGTGGTCGGGGGTGGGGTGGTCGGCGGTGGCGTGCTCGGGGGCGCGGTGGTCGGTGTGGTGGCGCCGGTGCAGGTGGTGCCGTTGAGGGCGAAGCTGGTCGGGGCCGGGTTGCTGCCGGTCCAGGAGCCGTTGAAGCCGAAGCCGGTGCTGGCGTTGGTGCCGAGCGTGGCGTTGTAGTCGACGTTGCGGGCGCTGACCTGGGCGCCCGACTGGGTGACGGTGGCGTTCCAGGCCTGGGTGACCTGCTGGCCGGCGGGCCAGGTCCAGGTCAGCGCCCAGCCGGTGAGCGGGTCGCCGAGGTTGGTGACGGTGACGTCGGCGCCGAATCCGCCGGTCCACTGGTTGGTCACGCGGTAGTCGACGCGGCAGCCGGCGGCGGCGGCCGAGGCGGTCAGGGTGGTCAGCGCGCCGGCGGCGAGGGCGGTGGCGGTGGTGGCGGCGAGCAGGGCGACCCGGCGGGTGGTGCGGGGCATGGGTGTCCTCCGGTGGAGGTCGGGCGCGCGGCGGCCGGTCGTCCGCCGGCCTGCCCGGTGCCGGCGGGGCGCGCCGCGCTGGCGGCAGAGATCCCGACGCATCGACGTCGGTGTACGCGGCCCCGCGCAGCTGCGATGCTAGGGCAAGCGCTTTCTGCACACAATCGTTCGGCGTGCTTGCCCTCGGCCCGACTTCTTGATCGACTCCTCGGGTGGCTGTGCACATGACACCCGAGGAGTTCCGCCAAGCCGGGTACGCGGTGGTCGACTGGATCGCCGACTACTGGGCCACCCTCGACCAGCGCCCGGTTACCTCCCAGGACCCGCCCGGCGCGGTGGCCGCCGGGCTGCCGGCCGGGCCGCCCGCGCAAGGCGAGCCGGTCGAGGCGATGCTCGCCGATCTGGACACGTTGATCGCGCCCCGGCTCACCCACTGGCAGCATCCGGGCTTCTTCGGCTACTTCCCGGCGAACACCAGCGGGCCCAGTGTGCTCGGCGACCTGATCAGCTCGGGGCTGGGCGTGCAGGGGATGCTCTGGGCCAGCGGCCCGGCCTGCACCGAGCTGGAGACGGTGATGCTCGACTGGTTGGCGGAGGCGCTGGATCTGCCGGCCCGGTTCCGCTCCGCCGGGGCCGGCGGCGGGGTGATCCAGGACTCGGCCTCCTCGGCCACGCTGGTGGCCACCCTGGTGGCCCTGCACCGGGCCAGCGGCGGCCGGTGGCGCGGGGTCGGCGTCGACCGCCGCTACCGGGTCTACACCTCCACGGAGGGGCACTCGTCGATCGAGAAGGCGGTCCGGATCGCCGGGCTCGGCGCCGACGGGGTACGGCTGATCGAGGTGGACCCGGTCACCCGGGCGATGTCGCCGGCGGCGCTGCGGGCCGCGATCGAGGCGGACCGGGCCGCCGGGGTGGTGCCGGTGATGGTGGTGGCGACCGTGGGCACCACCTCCACCACCGCGGTGGACCCGTTGCCGCAGATCGGGCCGATCTGCGCCGAGCACGGTGTCTTCCTGCACGTCGACGCCGCGTACGCGGGCGCCGCGGCGGTCTGCCCGGAGCTGCGGTTCGGCCACGCCGGCCTGGAGTACGCCGACTCCTACTGCTTCGATCCGCACAAGTGGCTGCTCACCGGCTTCGACTGTGACGCGTTCTGGGTGGCCGACGCGGGCGAGTTGGTCGAGGCGCTGACCGTGCTGCCGGAGTTCCTGCGCAACGCGGCCACCGAGTCCGGCGCGGTGATCGATTACCGGGACTGGCAGGTGCCGCTGGGCCGGCGGTTCCGGGCGCTGAAGCTGTGGTTCGTGCTGCGCTGGTACGGCGTCGAGGGGCTGCGCGGGCACATCCGCCGGGGCGTCGCACTGGCCGCCCGGTTCGCCGACCAGGTACGCGCCGACGACCGGTTCGAGCTGGTCGCCCCGCACCCGTACTCGCTGGTGTGCTTCCGGCTGCGCGGCCCGGACGGGCCGAACGAACAGCTGCTGGCGGCGGTGAACGGCAGCGGCCGGGTCTACCTCACGCACACCCGGGTGGCCGGCCGCCACACGCTGCGCCTCGCCGTCGGCGCGCCGCAGACCACCGAGGCCCACGTGGACGAGGTGTGGGAGCTGATCTCGCGCGCGGCGCCGGTCGGGCCGCCCGGCTGAGGTCGCCCGGCGGCCCGGCTGAGGTCGCCCCGGCGGCCCGGTACCGTCAGCGGTCCGCCCCGGAGAGGGCGCGGGCGGTGGCGGTCTCCACGGCCTCGGCTGGCGCGGTGTCGGACGGCGCGCTGTCGGCCGGAACGGTGTCGGACGGCGCGGTGGCCGCCGCGACGACCGCCCGCTCACGGCGGGTGCGCAGCAGGACCCGGACCGACAGCGCCAGCGCGGCGACCCAGCCGGCGGCCAGCAGCAGGTAGACGACCACCGGCAGGGAGCCACCCAGGTCGGCGCTGCGCATCAGGACGCGGGCGTTGGTCAGCACGATCACGCCACCGACGGTCGCACCGAGCAGCTGCGCGGGCACGATCCGGACCAGCCAGGCCGCGATCGGGGCGGCGATCAGGCCGCCGGCGAGCAGGGCGAACACGATCGGCAGCAGGAACCCTTCGGTGCCCAGCCCGATCAGGAAGCCGAGGCTGGCCGCCGCCGCGACCACGAACTCGGAGGTGTCCACCGAGCCGATCACCTTGCGGGGTTCCATCCGCCCGCTGACCAGCAGGGCCGGCGTCGCGACCGGGCCCCATCCCCCGCCACCGGTGGAGTCGACGAAGCCGGCGACCAACCCGAGCGGGCCGAGGAAACGCCCGCGCAGTTGCCCGGCCGACGGGTTACGGCGCAGCGGCCGGGAGAACCGGACGAGCAGGTACGCGCCGAGGGTGAACAGGATCGCGGCCATCCACGGGGCGGCCGCCTCTGTGGAGAGCGCGCTGAGGAAGGTGGCACCGGCGAACGCGCCGACCGCGCCGGGTAGCGCGATTCGGCGCACCACCCGCCAGTCGACGTTGCCGAACCGCCAGTGCGCCGCGCCCGCGGCGAGGGTGGTGCCGATCTCGGCCAGGTGCACCGAGGCGGAGGCGGCGGCCGGGGCGACGCCGACCATGAGCAGCAGCGTCGAGGAGGTCAGCCCGTACGCCATGCCGAGCGAACCGTCGACCAACTGCGCGGCGAGCCCCACCAGTGCGATGACCAGCAGCTTGCGCACGGACGCTCCCTACTTTTCAACAACTCCTATCAACTTGGTCGACAATGCGGCACGGGAGCGCCCCGGGTCAAGCCCCTGATCGGTCAATGAGACGGCAAGACCGGGCCGGCGAGGGGCGGCCCGTCCGTTTCACCGGCGTTGCCCACCCGTGGGCGAGCGCCGCCTGCCCCAGCCCGTGCTGTGCGACCTGCCCCGGCCCGTGCTGTGCGACCTGCCCGGCGACGTGTCGCCGGCCAGAGGCATAACCGCTCCTCCGACTGATGTCACAGCGAAATATTTATTTCACACAGACATCAGACCTATAGCGAAGAGTGGTCCCCTCAACTCACCGGCGCTCCTCACAAAGGGCGAGGCGCGGCGGCGCGGGGTGGTGGGCGGGGTCAGGTCCAGGCGCGGGGGTCGGCGGCCAGCTTGGTGACCTGGTCGGGCAGGGTGCCCTGCGCCACGTCGGCCACGGTGACGAGTTCCAGGATCTGCCGTTCGCTGGCCCGCAGGGCGATCCAGACGTCCTGCAACGCGCGGGCCGCGCCGTGGTAACCGAGCTGCTCGGGCCGCTGCCCCCGGATGTGGGCCAGCGGCCCGTCGATCACCCGGATCACCTCGGCCAGGGAGATCTCCTCGGCCGGCCGGGCCAACCAGTAGCCGCCCTCGGGGCCCCGCTGGGCCTGCACGATGCCGCCCCGCCGCAGCTGCAACAGGATGCTCTCCAGGAACTTCGGCGGGATCTCCTGGGCGCGGGCGATCTGGTCGGCGGTCACCGGGCGGCCACGTCCGGCCCCGGTGCCGGTCACCGACGCCAACTCGGTGACCGCTCGAAGGGCGTAGTCCACCCGGGCGGAGAGACGCATGTCCGACAGGTTAACGGTCCGCGAACCCATCCGGACGATCACCCCATGACCGATCGGTCCGCTGGGTTACCCGGGACACCGGCCAGCCGCCGCCCGGACTCCGGCTACTCGCCGACGCGGCGCAGCAGCCCCTCCTGGACGGCGCTGGCGATCTGACGGCCGTCGACGGTGAACATCCGGCCGGTGGCCAGGCCCCGAGCGCCGGAGGCGGACGGGCTCCAGCAGTCGTAGAGGAACCACTCGTCGGCGCGGAAGGGCCGGTGGAACCACAGCGCGTGGTCCAGGCTCGCCCCGACCACTCCGCCCGGCCCCCACACCTCGCCGTGCACGGAGAGCACCGAGTCGAGCAGGGTCAGGTCGGAGGCGTAGGTCAGCGCGCAGGCGTGCAGCAGCGGATCGTCCGGGAGTTTGCCGTCGATCCGCATCCACACCCGCTGGTGCGGGTCGGCCGGCCGGTCGCCGGGGCGTACCCAGCCGGGCTCGCCGACGTAGCGGACGTCGATCGGCCGGGGAATCTGCCCCCAGATGCCCAGCCGCTCCGGGTAGCGGGCGAGCCGGTCGCTCATGGTCGGGACCGCCTCCGGAGCGGGCACGTCCGGCGGCATCGGGGCGTGATGGTCCAGCCCCTCCTCCGGCCGCTGGAACGAGGCCGACATGAAGAAGATCGGCTTGCCGTGCTGGAGCGCGACCGACCGGCGCACCGAGAAGGAGCGACCGTCGCGGATGCTCTCCACCTCGTACTCGATCGGCTCCGCCGGGTCGCCGGCCCGCACGAAGTAGCCGTGCAGCGAGTGGACCACCCGTTCCGGGTCGACGGTGCGGCCGGCGGCGACCAGGGCCTGCCCGGCGACCTGCCCGCCGTACACCCGCTGGGGGCCGACCGGCGGGCTCATCCCCCGGAACGACCTGGTGCCGATCGACGCGAGGTCGAGCACCTCCAGCAGCTGGTCGACGGCGGCCTGACCGACGATGGTCCCCTCGCCGTCGGTCACTGCAAGGCCCGCGCGGACGCCGCGTCGACCAGCGATCCGAGCTGGTGCACCCGCAGGGTGTTGGTCGAGCCGGGGGTGCCGGGCGGGCTACCCGCGACGATCACCACGTAGTCGCCGGGGTTGCCCCGGTTCAACCCGAGCAGCGCCTGGTCGACCTGGCGGAACATGTCGTCGGTGTGCTGCACGAACGGCATCAGGAAGGTCTCCACGCCCCAGGAGAGGGCGAGCTGGGAACGCACCTCGGGCACCGGGGTGAAGGCCAGCAGCGGCAGGTCGCAGTGCAGCCGGCTCAGCCGGCGCACGGTGTCGCCGGTCTGCGAGAACGCGACCAGCGCCTTGGCGCCGATGGCCCGGGCGATCGAGGAGGCCGCGACGGTGAGCGCGCCGCCGTGCGTACGCGGGTCGTGCTGGAGCCGGGGCACCGCGATCGAGCCGGCCTCGGTGGTCGTGACGATCTTGGCCATGGTGCTGACGGTGAGCACCGGGTACTTGCCGACGCTGGTCTCGCCGGACAGCATCACCGCGTCCGCGCCGTCGAGCACCGCGTTGGCGACGTCGGACGCCTCGGCGCGGGTCGGCCGCGAATTCTCGATCATGGAGTCGAGCATCTGGGTGGCCACGATGACCGGCTTGGCGTTCTCCCGGCACAGCTGCACGGCGCGCTTCTGCACCAGCGGCACCTCGTCCAGCGGCAGTTCCACGCCGAGGTCGCCACGGGCCACCATGACCCCGTCGAAGGCCAGCACGATCGCCTCGAGGTGGTCGACCGCCTCCGGCTTCTCGACCTTGGCCAGCACCGGCCGGTGCACGCCGACCTCGCTCATGATCGCGTGACAGAGCTTGATGTCGTCGGCGGAGCGGACGAAGGAGAGCGCGACCAGGTCGACCCCGAGGCCGAGCGCGAAACGCAGGTCGTCGGCGTCCTTCTCCGACAGGGCGGGCACGCTGACCGCCACGTTGGGCAGCGAGACGCCCTTGTTGTTGCTGACCGGGCCGCCCTCGGTGACCAGGACGCGGATGTCGTTGCCGGTGACGTCGGTGACCTCGACGGCGACCCGGCCGTCGTCGATCAGCAGCCGGTCGCCGGGCTTGACCTCCTGCGGAAGCTTGCGGTACGTGCAGGAGACCCGCTCCTTGGTGCCCAGCACGTCGTCTCCGGTGATCACCACGGAGTCGCCGGTGCGCCACTCGTGCGGGCCTTCGGCGAACCGGCCCAGCCGGATCTTCGGCCCCTGTAGGTCGGCCAGGATCGCCACCGGCTGACCGGCCGCCTCGGCCGCCTCCCGGACGAGCCGGTAGACCGACTCGTGGTCGGCGTGGCTGCCGTGGCTGAAGTTGAGTCTCGCCACGTTCATGCCGGCCTCGACGAGCCCTCGGATGCGCTCGGGCGACGAGGTGGCGGGGCCAAGAGTGCAGACGATCTTCGCGCGGCGTGTCACGCCCATCAGGCTAGTCTCTCCTCCGGGTCGGACCACGGGCCGACCCCTTGCGCAAAGCGGAACAATTGTCCAACAGCGCGCGGCAGACGCGCGCAACCGGCGGGCGGAACCGCACCGGACGTCGAGTGGCGGGCAACGGCGACCGCGCGCCGGAATGGTACGCCCCTGTCACCAGGGGGCACCGAGGTGCTCCACGTCGACGACCGGCTGCAAGCATCGAACCACAGCCGGTAACCCTTCCGACCCGTAGCGCCCGCCGGTTCAGCTCTGTGTCTTGGCCAGCGGGAACTCCAGCGAGCCGGCCGGGCAGAGGAAGGTCATCACGTCCACCCGGTAGAGCCCGGCCTGCACCGCCGGGTCCGCCTCCATGACGCTGCGGATGTCGTCGACCGAGCCGGTCCGGGCCAGGCCGAACCCAAGCGGCGGGTCCGGCTCCCGGGCCTGGCCGTCCACCGCGCCGGAGACCAGGATGATCCCCCGCCGCTGCATCGCCTGCATGTGTTCGGTGTGCTCCGCCTGCAACCGCTGGATGGTCTCGGCGGGCAGGGCCCGCCCGGCCGCACCGGGATACAACACGATGCACTCGTACGTGTCGAGCGCGAAGTCGACCTGCGGCTCCCCTGTCATGGCGTGTCCCTTTCCGCGGCCCGCCGACGCGGGGGCGGCGGCACGCGGCGGCACCGTCCAGCCTGCCACGAGCCGCCCGGCCGCACCGGGCGCTCTGCCAATCCGGTCCGGCCCGTCCGCGCGGCGGGTGACCGGGTGGCCGCCGGCGACTACCGTGGACGGTCCGTACCGGGCCGGAGCGGGAGGGCACAGGCGTGCAGGGTCGTGAGCCGGCGGCGGGTCCGCTGCCGTACGCCGAGATCACCGACGAGGGGTACGCCGTCCGGGTGGCGGAGACGTTCACGGTGCAGGAGTACGGGCCGGCCGTGCTGCTCAACGGCGACTGTCCGCGCTGCCAGCACCCGATCAGCTGCCCGATCGTGAACCACGTCTACCGGTGGAGCGGGCCGGGCACGTCGGGCGATTCCGGCTACCGGACGGTGCTCTGCACCTGCGAGGGCGTCCATCCGGCGCGCCCCGACGGGCTGACCGGCTGCGGTGCGTACTGGACGCTGCGGCTGGAGGTCGAGTCGTGATCCGGCTGCGTCCCGGGCCACCGGCGACGGTCGCTGACCTGCGCCGGGCGCAGGAGGTGGCCGGACTGCTCCGCGGCGAGTTGGACCGGGTGCGGGCCGCCGCGCTCGCCTGGCGGAACGGGCTGGGCGGGCTGCTGGTAGCGCTGGTCGGCTTCAGCCTGATCCGGGGCCGCTCCGACATCAGCACGCTGGCTCCGGGCTGGGGTGCCCTGGTCGGCGTACTGCTGCTGGCCGCGGTCGCGGCCGGGGTGGCGGGGGCGCTGGCGCTGCTGCGGGCCGCGCACGGGCCGTTGTCGGTGGCGCCGGTGGGCACGCTCCCTCCGGCGCCACTCGGCGACCACCGGGAGGCCATGGCGGCGGCGCGGGCCCTGCGGACCGGGGTACGCCTGGTGCTGCTCTGCACCGCGCTGCTGGTCGCGGCGGTGGGGGTGACCTGGTACGCGCCAGCGGCCATCGGCCCGGCCACCGGTACCGTGAGCGCCCCGGCGGACACCCCGCGGACCGGTCACGGTCCGATGTGGACGTAGCTGGCCCAGAGTTCCGGCAGGCCGGGCAGGGCGGCGCGGAGCTGCCGGACCGCGTGGTGCAGGGCGGACGCGGCGCGGTCCGGGTCGATACCGCCGGGAACCGCCAGCCCGGCGTAGAGGTCCGCGCACAGTTGCACGGTCACCGCGTCCGAGATGGACCAGAGCGCGCCGATCACGTGCCGGAAACCGGCGAGTTGGAACGCGGTGCCCAGGGTGAGCGCCTCGTCCGGCAGGGCCGCGCCACCGCGTACCGTGTCGCAGCCGGAGAGGACGGCGAGCGCGGCCGAGGCGCCGGCGGGCCGCCACAGGTCCCGGACGTGCAACGGCCCACCGGCCAGCGCGAGCCGGCCCCGGGCGGGCGCGGCCAGGTCCTGGGTGCCGTGGCAGCAGAGGTGGGCGACCGGCCGGTCGGGCAACGCGGCGAGCACCGCCGCCGGGGTGGCCGCCGGACCGGTCAACGACGTCACCCGGGGCAGGTGCCGGCGGACGATCACCTCCTCCCGCGCCGCCCCGGGCAGGTCGGCCAGGCCCGGCGTGTGTGGCATCCCGACGACCAGCGCCGAGGTGACCGGCGTCGGGCCGGCCGGCAGGCCCCGCCGGGCGTGCCGCAGCGCGCGCAGCGAGGCGGTGTACGAGGGCACGACCCGGTCGAGCACCCCGTCACCACCACCGAGCGGAGCGGCGGCGTGCAGGGGCAGCAGGCTGAGCCAGCCGGTCGGGCACCACCACAGCCGGGGTCGTTCCGCCTCCGCGTCCGTTGACCCGGCGGGCAGACCGAGCGCGTCGAGCACCGGGGCCGCGACCACCCGCCACAGCCAGTCCAGCGTCTCGGGAATCCGCCGCCGGAAGGCCGCCCGACGCCGCTCCGCCTCGGGCCCCGGGTCACCGGTCTGGGCGGTCACCTCGGCTACGGCGTACAGGAAGTAGGTAGCCCACATCTCCACTGCGGCGAGGCTCAGTTCGGGCAGCGGCACCAGCTCGACCCGCCCCGCGGTGACCACCAGCGCGTCACAGCGCCGGACGGCCACGTTGACCAGCACGACCGGTCCGTCGACAGCGGCCAGATCGGCGAACGGTGGCGGGCGCAGGAAGCTGTCGAAGCCGGGCAGCCGCCGGATCTTGGCCAGCACCTCGCGCCGGCCGGTGGTCAGCTCGTGCCGGCGTTCCGGCCGGTCCGTCGACCCGGGGAGCCCGGGTGCCGCGGACCCTCCGGGTGCCCACGAGGGCGGCGGACCGAGACCGTCCAGCGCGGCCTGCAGGCCGGCGAGCCGGTCGGCCAACCCGGGCGCCCGCTCGCGCAACGCCGCCAGGTCGGCGCCGGCGTCGTGGGCTCGGGTCAGCAGCACGCCCCGGCCGTACTCCAACAGCTCCACCGCGCCTTCCGGCCGGTCGAGGGCGATCGCCACCGCCGCGGCGTCGACGGCCAGCCGGGGAAACCGCCCGAGCAGCCGGCCCTGGTCGTCGGGGTCCATGCCGTGCCAGGCGACCAGGTCGATCAGCTCGATCGCGGTGGCGTACCCGGCCAGCGCCGCCGGTAGGTCGCCGGCCGTCCCGGCGTGTTCCGCGTACCGTCGGGCGGCGGAGGCCCGCAGCAGCGACGGGGCCGCCTCGACCGCCGCCGCCTCGCGTAGCACGGCGATCGCCTCGGCCAGGTCGACGGCGGGCAGCTCCGCCACCGGATCGGCGCTCTCGGCGGCGTCGGCCACGCGGGTGACCGCCTCGATGGCGGTGGCCAGGTTGCTCAGGCACATGGTCCGGTCCGGATGGTCGGCGGGCACCGCCGCGACCGCCCCACGGAACGCGGCGAGCATCTCCACCGCGTCCCGGCCGGACCGGGTCGCCTCGAACCGCGCCAGGAACGCGCTGCCGAGGTTGGTCAGCAGCCGACACCGGTCCCGCGAGGACGCGGGCACCGTCTCGCCGAGTTGCCGCAGCAGCGTGATCGTCTCGTCGAGGGCAGCCGGGTCCTCGACGAGCTGCTGCCGGAGCGCGAGAGCGAGGGCGAGGGTCTCGACCGCCCGCGCGTACTCCTGCGGCTCGGCCTCCCGTTGCGCCAGGCCGACGGCCTCCCGCAGCACCGTCACCGCGGTCTCCGCGTCCCGCCGCGCGGCGGCCCGCGTCGCGTCCGGCTCGTCGGCCCCGGCGGCGGGCAGCGCGCCGTTGACGGCCAGTTCGACCCGCCGGTTCAGCGCCGAGCCGTAGTTGGTCAGGCCGGGCAGCCGGTCACTGTGCTGGGGTGGGGTTTCCTCGACCGCCCGGCGCAGCACCTCGATCGCCTCGGTGAGCGTGGCCAGATCCTGGGTGCGGGCGAAGAGTTGTTGCAGGGCCAGTCCCAGGTTGGACAGGTAGTGGGGCAGCTTCGCCGGGTCCGCCGCCGCGGCGACCGCCGCGCGCGACGCCGCGACGGCCGGTTCCAGCAGTTCGTGCTCCCCCGCCTGGTCAGCCAGCTCGCGCAGCCCGTTACCCAGGTTGTTCAACAGCTCGGATCGCCACGGATGATCCGCGGGAAGCGTTCGCTCGGCCTCGGTCAGCACGTCGCGGGCCTCTCGCAACGTCGGGACGCCGGCCAGGTCGACGTACCACCGGCCGAGCGCGTAGCCAAGTTCGCTGAGGCGCTCCGCCCGCTCGACCGGGTCGATGGCCTCGGCCATCCCCTCACGCGTCAGCCGAAGCGCCTCGTGGAGGTCCTCGGCCCGCCGGTGCAGTTCGTAACGGGACGTCAGCAGCATGCTGATCATCTGCCGCAGGCTGGCCGGATCGGGCCCGGCGAGTTGGGGCCCGGCGATCACCGCCGCCCGGTACGCCTCGATCGCCGCGTCCAGGTCGGCCGGATCGCGACGCCGCTGGTAACGCTCGCCGAGCAGTGCGGCCACGCTGACCCGGGCGATGCCGCCCACCTCACCGGTGGCACCGGCGTCCACAGCCGCCTGGTTGGCCGCGAGCGCCGTGTCCAGGTCGCCGTCGGCGCGGCTCTGGGTGAACCGCTCGGCGGTGAGCGCGATGTACACGGCGACCACCTGCGGGTCGGCCCCGCCGGACACCACCGCGGCGAGCAGGTCGACGGCACGGTCCACGTCGGCGCGTAAGCCGCCCCGCCGCCAGCGGTCCCGCAGCCACTGCGCCAGGTTGACGCGGGCCATCATCCGCAGTGGCGAGCCCTCCGGCGCGGCGCGGGCGGCGTCGCCGAGCAGCTGGATCGACTCGTCCAGCGCCTTCGCGTCGCCGGTCAGCTGAAACCGGTCGCCGAGCACGTTGCCGAGGTTGAACAGCCGGGTCGGCCGCTGCGGGTCACCGACCGGGGTCGACTCCAGGCTCTCCCGGTGGGCGTCGATCGCCGCCGGCAGGGACCGCTGCCGGCCGAGGTGCAGGAACTGGTCCCGGTGCACCTTGCCGAGCGCGGAGAGATAGTGCAGCCGTTCCGGTACGCCGGGCGCAGTGGCCGCCAACGCCCGTTCCAGCAACGCCTGGGCCTGGTCCGCCACCCGGTAGTCACCGGACCGCTCGGCACCGGCCATCAGCGCGGAAGCCTCCAGGAAAAGCGCCTCTCCGCCGTCACCACCCGCCCGCGGACCGCCGGTCGGGCCGACGCCGGAACGCGGACCGGGGACCCGCGGGGTAGGGCGGGCCGGGCCACCGGAGGCCGGGACGTGCGCGCGCAGCATGGCCAGCAGTGACGGGGGTACCCGCTCCGGCGCCAGGCTCAGCAGGAGTTCGGTCAGCATCACGGCCTGGACGAGGTCGGCACCGTCCTCTCCCGACGGCAGGACCTGGTACCGGTACCAGTGCAGGCAGGCCAGGAGGAAGATGGCCTCGGCCTCGCGTGCCGACAGCTGCCGCCCGGTACCCGCCCCGTCGACCAGATCGAAGACCGTCGTCGCGTCCCGGAGTGCGCCGGCGTCCAGCACCTGCCGGGCGTCCCTGGTGGCGCCGAACCGGTCCAGCCGCTCGCGCAGCCGCCGTACCGGGTCGGATCTGAACCGTCGCCACATGCCGGCCTCCCCGTGGACACATCGACCGACATCAGGCGTAGCAGAGTGGACGCAACGACCGCTAGCGGATAGCCGACCGCAGACGGCGCGGGGCGGACGGCCGGTGGCCCTCCGCCCCCACGTCGTGCGTCAGAGGGCCAGGCAGTTGGGACGGATCGCCTCGTCCCGCAACGCCTGCCGGATGATCGTGTACGTGGTGCCGTCGACCACCAGCCCGAGGTGCCCGACGACGCGCAGCGGGCACCGGGACTGGATGAGGACGTTGGTCGCCCCGTCGGCCAGCGTGGCGTTGTCGACCGGCCGGACCAGTTCGTCCTGCCAGGTGCGCACCGTGGTCCAGCGCACCGCGCCCGGGGTGTCGTCACCGGCGTTGAGCGCGGCGAGGAACGACGAGCCGATCGTCATCTGCTGGCAGGCGACAATGCCGGCGCAGCTGCCCAGGCCGAGGAAGGCCACGATGTTGGCGACGTACGTGCCGTACTGCGGGGTGCCCAGGCTGATGTAGCGGCCGATGGTGTCGCCGCCGCCCAGGTTCTTGATGTAGTACCGGCTGACCAGGCCGCCCTCGGAGTGGGCGACCAGGTCTATCTTGGCGCTGCCGGTGGCGGAGCGGACCTGCCCGACGAAGCCGCGCAGGCTGTTGGCGGAGGCGGCGATGTCGCCGAGCCCCAGGTTCGGCAGCTCGTAGATCCAGACCCGGTAGCCGTCGGCACGCAGCCGGGCGGCGAGCGGCTCGTACACGGCGGCGAAGCCGCTGAGCCCGCCGACGACGATGACCGGATTGGCGTTGGCGAGGGCCCGCAGGCCGTCGTCGGTGGTGGCGGTGCTGGTGGCCGGAGCCGTCGCTTCGACCGGCGCGGGGGCGGCCGGGGCGGCTGCGGCGGCGGCCGGGGCGGACAGGACGGCGGTGAGGGTGAGGACGAGGACGGGGACAGCCTTTCGGAGCAGCATCGCTGCACCTCCCAAGGGGATCCCGGGGTTGCCGGGTGGAGGCGGTGGGGTGTCCGATCGACCGTGAACTGATGATGCCGGTCACAATCTAGAAACGTCAATGAAAAGTTACGCGCGGGTAGCGATCACCCCACCAGGCGTCTTGGGACTACCTCCGGTTCGCCCGTCCACAGACGACAGACGCCGCACGCACCCGGGGTGGGCGCGTGCGGCGTCGAGGTCCGCGTCGGGTCAGCCGGCCGGGGTCGTCTCCGGCTCCGGCTCGGGCTCGGGCCGCGCCGGACCGCGCTTCACGTACGTCGGGTGCAGCTGCACCGGCTGCGCCTCCTGCTGGCGCCGCTGCCGCGCCCGCACCCGCAGGTTGAGGAACTCCACGAAGATCGAGAAGGCGATCGGTCCGTACACGTACCCCTTCGGGATGTGCTGGTCGAAGCTCTCGGCGATCAGGCTCGCGCCGATGATCAGCAGGAACGACAGGGCCAGCATCTTGACCGTCGGGTGCTGGTTGACGAAGTTGCTCACCGCAGCGGCCGAGACCAACATGATGATCATCGCGATGACCACGGCGGCCACCATGATGGCGAGCTCGTCGACCATGCCGACCGCGGTGATCACCGAGTCGAGCGAGAAGACCACGTCCAGCACCAGGATCTGCGCGATGACCACGCCGAACGAGATGGTCTTCTTGCCCGAGCGGCCGTGGTCGGAACCCTCCAGATGCTCGTGGATCTCGTACGTCGCCTTGCCGACCAGGAACAACCCGCCGAGCAACAGAATCAGGTCCCGCCCGGAGATCTCCTGGCCGAACACGGTGAACAGTGGCGCGGTCAGGCCGATGATCCAGGACAACGACGCCAGCAGGAGCAGGCGGGTGATCAGGGCGAGCGAGATGCCGATCGTCCGGGCCCGGGCCTGCTGATGCTCAGGCAACCGGCCGGACAGGATCGAGATGAACACGACGTTGTCGATGCCCAGCACGATCTCCAGCAGGAGCAGGGTCGCGAACGCGATCCACAGCTCGGGACTGGTCAAGAACTCCATCTGATCCTCGACTCTCAGATCGCCGCCGGGTGGGCCCCCGGAACCATCGGCCGATCTGCGCAAGCATGGCGTACCGCGCCGCCCGCCCGCCCGCAACCCCGTGACGGCTGAGTGCGCCCACCGATGATCGAAACCAGGAACGCCAGGCCGAGGCCGTCGCACGCGCCGCCGCATCCCCGCGCCATGCGCGATCTTGGACAGTTCCCGTTACGCGCCAACGGGAACTGTCCAAGATCGCGCGATCGCATCCCGAGGTGTGGGAACGGCGTCGTGCTGCGAGGCGGACGAGCTGATCGCTCAGGAAATCGTCCCGATCCGCAGGCGCTGGTCAGGCGCGCTCGGTGAGCTGGGTGACGAACGCCCGCCAGGCGGTCGGGGTGAAGGTCAGCGCGGGGCCGGCCGGGTCCTTCGAGTCCCGTACGCCGACGACGCCGGGCAGGTTGTCGGCGACCTCGACACAGGCCCCACCGTTGGTGGACGAGCGGGACGACTTGTGCCACTGCGCACCGGTCAGGTTGCCCATGTCTTCGCCGCCTCCTTGAGCACGTCGAGAGTCTGCCCCAAGGGCAGGGCTTCAGCCCGGACCGCGTCCCACGCCAATCCCAGGCTAGCAACCGAATCTGGCTGTCCTGCGATCTGCGCGGCTAGCTGATTGTCCATGTAGCCGGCGCGTGATCCGTCGGGCAGGTCGGCCAGGATGAACGCTCCGGCCAGCCCTGAGTAGATGCCAGCGGACAGCGGCACCACGTGCAACTGGATATGTGGCTGCTCGGCGCAGGTCAGCAGATGCTCGACCTGCTCGGCCATCACGTCGGGGCCGCCGCACGCGCGCCGGATCACCATCTCGTCCAGCACCACGAAAAGCTGGGGACTCGGCACGCGAGCGAGGACCGCCTGCCGTTCCATCCGCGCCGCGACCCGCTGGTCCAAGTCAGCAGCTGGCGTACGCGCCGCCCGAAAGGTCGCGCGGGCGTACGCCTCGGTCTGGAGCAGCCCCGGCACGAAGGCATGCTCGTACCAGCGCAACGCGGTGGCCTCCCGCTCGATCTGTATCAACTCGCGCAGCCAGACCGGCGCGGCGTCACCCTTGACCAACTCGTCCCAGAGGGTCCCGAAGTACCCGCCGGTGTCCAGCGCCTCGTCCACGGCGGTCAGGTAGGGCAACGCCGGCGGCTTCGTCCCGGTCTCGATCGCACTCACCTGGGAGTCCGAGCAGAAGACCAACTCGCCGAGTTGGGCCTGAGTCAGCCCGGCGGCCCCACGGCGTCGCTTCAGCTCGCGCAGCAGGTACTCAGACGGCGAGATTCCCACGGATTCCACACCCTTCCACGACTCTCCACAGCGTTCCGCGCCGGCCCGAATCTGGTCGCTACGTACCGCAATCGAGCAATGACTATTCCGAGCGTAGGGGGCCTGCGTCCAGGGTGGAAGGAGCACGGCGCGTCCGGTGGAGGTCGGTCCACAAACCCGGCGGGCGCGTACGTCCCGGGGGTCGCTGCTGGGCGAGCAACCTCAGCGACCCCCGAACCAAATCCCCCTGAGAGGAGGCGTCCCGTGTCCGTGCCGAGGCCCACGAATGCCGTACCGGTGTCGCGCTGGGCGACCCGCCCCGCCGCCGCGACGGCCGGCAGCCGCGAGGACGGGACGCCACGGGTCACGCCCGGCGTGTACCTGCTGACGCGCGAGGCGTCGCCGCAGTTCGGAAAGCCGATCACGGTACGGGTGATCCGCGAGCGGACCGACCGGCACACCTACTGCGGCTGGGCGTGGATCGAGGTGTACCAGCTCGACGCCCGCGGCAACGCGACCGACCGCCGCGAACTGTTTGTGCGACCCGACGGGATGCGTCCCGTACAAACGCCCCCGCCCGCCGCGCGCCGTACGCCGGTCCGAAGCCGTCCGGCGAGGGCGGCCCGGTGAGCAGGCCCGTCCGCGAGCACGTACCGTCCCGCCCGACGTGGCGCTGTCGGGCGTGCGGCATCGCCTGGCCATGCTCTGCGGCGAAGCTGCGCCTGCTCGCGGAGTACCAGGGCAACACCCCCGGACTCATGGTCTACCTCGTGACGCTACGCGAGGAGGCCATCGAACAACTCGCCGAACGCAACCCCGCCACCCACCTGCCGGACCTACACAAGCGATTCACCGACTGGGTTCCCGTCCGCTCCCCCGAAAGACAGTTCGACGAGGACTGGCAGGACAGACTTCGGGACGTCGCGTCAGGCGTTACCGACGCCGACGAGCTGATCGCCCAGGAGATCGCCCGGATCAGCGGTGACCGAGACACGCGGCGTTGAGTCACGCACCTGGCACCGCCTCATCAGCCGGGTTCTCAGCAGTCGACTGGGCTGGTTCGGCGCGGGAGGACAGGGCGTCGGCGATGGCCGCGAACTCGCGTAGCGCGGCTTGGAGGTCCTCGACGATTTCCTGGGCGATCACCTCGGGCGGCAACAGCGCGTCGGCGTCCTCCAGTGAGGCGTCCCGGAGCCAGGTGATGTCGAGGTTGACCTTGTCGCGGGCAATTAGCTCGTCGTAGCCGAAGGCGCGGAACCGTTCGGTCTCCACCCGCTCCGCCCGATCCTTGCCCGGCAGGTAGCAGTCGACGAAATCCTGGAGGTGGTCGCGGCGCAGCGGGTTCTGCTTGAGCGTGAAGTGCTGGTTGGTACGGAAGTCGTACACCCAGAGCTGCTGGGTCCACGGCTCCTCGCGGGCGCGCTTGCGCTCGAAGAAGAGCACGTTGGCCTTGACGCCGCCGGCGTAGAAGATGCCGGTCGGCAGGCGCAGCAGGGTGTGCAGGTCGTACTGCTTGAGCAGCCGGCGGCGGATGGTCTCCCCCGCGCCGCCCTCGAAAAGCACATTGTCTGGCAGGACGACGGCGGCACGGCCGTCGATCTCCAGCAGCGAGGCGATGTGCTGTACGAAGTTGAGCTACTTGTTGGCGGTCGCCGCCCAGAAGTCGGTGCGCTCGATCTCCCGCTCCTCTCGGGAGGCACGTCCGCTCTCGGTCACCGACCGGATGGTGGAGCTGCGGCCGAAAGGCGGGTTGGCCAGCACCAGGCTGTACCGCTGCGACGGCGGCTTGCCGAGGGCGTCACCGACGGTGATGAGCGATTCGCCGCCGGGGTTGCCGATGCCGTGCAGCAGCATGTTCATGGCGGCTAGCCGCGCGGTGCCGTCGACCAACTCCGTACCGGTGATGGCACTGCTGCTCAGGCGACGCCGCTGCTCGGGGGTGAGGCTCGCGCCGTGGTGCCGCTGGATGTGGTCGAACGCGGCCAACAGGAAGCCACCCGTGCCGCAGGCCGGGTCGGTAATGGTGTCGTCCGGGGTGGGCAGCATGCAGTCGACCATCGCCGCGGTGAGCGCCCGAGGGGTGAAGTACTGCCCCGCACCCGACTTGGTGTCCTCGGCGCCCCGGGCCAGCAGCTCCTCGTAGGCGTCGCCCTTGACGTCGACCCCTGCGCCGGACCACTGCTCCTTGTCGATCAGGTCGACGATCAGCCGCTTGAGCTTCGCCGGGTCCTGGATCTTGTTCTGCGCTTTACGGAAGATCGTGCCCAGCGTGCCGCCCTCGCGCGCCAGCCCGGTAAGGACGTGCCGGTACTGCACCTCCAGCGCGTCCCCGTCGGCGTCGAGCAGGGTCTGCCAGCTCAGCTCGTCCGGGACGATCCGCTCCGGCCGGAGCGGCCGGTTGGCGCGCTCGTCGGCCATCTTGAGGAACAGCAGGAACGTCAACTGCTCAATGTAGTCGATGGTGGACACACCGTCGTCCCGCAGCACATCGCAGTAATTCCAGAGCTTCTGCACCAGCCGGCGCGAATCCACAGTGCTCATAGGGGAAGCGCCTCCTGCTGGTAGTCGTCGCCGGTAACCCTGGTCGGCGGTGCCGGCAGCTCCTTCTTGGTACGCCGGGAGCGCGCCCGCTGCTTCGGCAGGGCGGCCTCCCGCTCGGCCCGAATCCGGGCGAGCAGTTCTGACGCCGGCTCGTCATTCGGGTCCTGCGGCACCAGCCGCCCCGCAAATGCGTCCGCGAGGAGCGACGCTCGCAGCACCCTGGCTCGCAGAGCAGCAGCCCGCACAGTGGATTCAACAGCAGCAAGCGTAGAGTGCTGACTTTGAAGTGCGTCCAGGATGCGACGCTGTTCGTGAAGCGGCGGAAGCGGGATCATTATTCGCCGCACTAGTGTCGCGTAATTGAGATCTTTTACGTGGCTTGGTGTTACTTCGTGGTGATTGACTCTGGCTTGTGGCGTTGACGCAGCAGCAGCGGGTTGAGCTGTCCAGTCTGGTGGGTGACCGGCGGGTGGACGCGGTGGTGGCCGGGCGGGCGCGGATGGTGTTGTGGCGCGACGAGGGCCACAGCGCGGAGGAGGTCGCGGCCCTGGCGGGGGTGTCGCGCCCGACGGTGAACACGTGGGTACGCCGCTACCACGCTTGTGGCATGGCAGGTCTTGCCGATCGGCCCCGGCCGGGTAAGCCTGCCGAGGTTCCCGGGTCGGTGCGGGCGCGGATCCTCGCCCTGACCCGGATGACTCCGCCGGCGGTGACCGGGCTGACGCACTGGTCGAGCCGGGAACTGGCGAACTACCTGGCCAGACACGAAGACATCAGGGTGTCGCACAACTTTATCGCGGACCTGTGGCGCCAACATGGACTTGCCCCGCACCGGTCCGGCACCTTCAAGCTTTCCCGGGATCCGGCGTTCGCCGACAAGGTCGTCGACATCGTCGGGCTCTACCTGGACCCGCCCGACGGGGCGGTCGTCCTCTGCGTCGATGAGAAAACACAGGTCCAGGCCCTCGACCGGACCCAGCCGCTGCTGCCGATCGACTTCGACCGCAGCGAGAAACGCACCCACGACTACGTCCGGCACGGCACGACGAACCTGTTCGCCGCCCTCGACGCCGCCACCGGCCAGGTCACCGCCCGATGCTTCCCGAAACGACGCGGCAGCGAGTTCCTGACCTTCATGAAGACCGTCGCCGCCGCCTACCCCGACCGGGAACTGCACGTGATCGTGGACAACCTGTCCACCCACGCCACCGACGAGGTGAAAGCCTGGCTCGCCGCCAACCCCCGGATCGTCTTCCACTTCACCCCCACCGGCTCATCGTGGTTGAACATGATCGAGATCTGGTTCGGGATCATCACCCGGCAGGCGATCCGGCGCGGCACCTTCACCTCCGTCACCCGCCTGACCAGGGCGATCAACGACTACGTCACCGCGTGGAACACCAACGCGAAACCGTTCGTCTGGACCGCGACTCCCAGCGAGATCCTGGCCAAGGTCCGCTGGGTCCACACCGAGGTCCGCAAACTCCTCACCAACAACGAGAAGTAAACGATCTCAATTACGCGACACTAGTCCCAGGTTCAGATTCGGCTGCACTCCACCAGAAGCCAGCTTTCGATTTTCCTCGTAGGCCGCGCTCAACACAGCCTTCACCCACTCCTTGCGGTCCTGCCATTCAGGCTTGAGCACAATGGCCGCGCACGCCTGGTTGGTGGCCGCCTCAATTCGAAGCTCGGAACATTTCCCCCTGGTCTTACCCTCGCCATACATCGCCATCAACAACGTTCCGACGGGCCAGACCCTCGCCGACGTCTCCACGAGCGCCTTGGCCGTAAGGTAATCAGTTGGGGAATCAATGAAGGGGTTGTTGACAGCGCCGCTAGTCACCCAGGGGATCGTTCCCGATTCATAGAAATCCTTACGGGATCGATTGGGTGTTGCGCCGGTTCCCACGATCGCCAGATTTCCCAGAGGGAGAACGTCCCAAGCGCCTTCTTGAGTACCGCCAGACCTTCCATCGGCCCGGAATGCCCGAGTCGCCGCCGTTCCCAGCACTGCCCTCAGCTTAGCCATCCGCGCCTCCGTTTTTTCGAGGATCACAAGGCCGGCGTCCAGACGGGAGAGACCGTCGTCCAGGGCAGCGACGATGCGGTACTGTTCGGCGAGTGGCGGCACAGGCACTGAAAGGACCCGCAGTTGTTCCTGTGGCAAGTGCTTGATGGTACTGCCAGTAGAGTAGGCCAAGACGATCTTGCGGAGACTCAGGTGCTCAAGTAAATAGCGCAAATAGCGCGAGTCTATGCCGCCGAGGGGACGCACTCGATGCAGGGCTTTCTGGTATCCCATGTAGCTGTCGCCGCCGGACCAGATCGCACATCGACCGACCTCGCCGCCCTCACAGACGAGGAGATCCCCACGTCGGAGACCAAAACGCTCCTCCTGTTCCGGGGGGATATCCATCGTCAAGATGTCTGACTCGTCGATGCGCCCCCATTGCACGTTGACGTTGCGCAGATATGGCTTCAGATGCCGACCCGAGCCCGCTTTCCGATCGAGCATCTTGCCGAGTGACGTCTCCGCAATCTCTCCAAGGGCCGTCCTTGCCCAGCCCGACGGCAGTTCGTTCACGCGGAGAGCTCCTGGTTCAGTTCGTCGAGGAGGGGGGCGGCGGCGTTACCGAAGGCGACCGCGAAGCCGTCGATGCCGCCGCGTTCGGTGAACGGGGCGCCGTCGAGGTCGTCGGGGGTGATCTCCACGCTGACCGCTATCACGTCCTTGATCCTCTCCAGCCACCACACCTGGTCGGCAGTGAACCTAGCTCCCGCCTGTTCCTGGCGGAGCAGCCACCCGCGGAAGCGCTCCTCGACAAGGCTGCGGTAGGGGCGCAGCTCGCTGTCCAGCCCCAGCTCGTACCGGATGAGGCTGACCAGGTCGGTGACGGTACGCGGGCCGGGTGCGGCCGTCGTTCGGCCGATCAGCACGTACGCCTGCCACAACGACTCCGGCGTCCACGCCTGCGGTGGCCGGGCGATCCGTCGGGCCAGCTCGCTGAGTTCGGCGTACCCGATCCGGCCGCGCCCCTCGAAGAAGACCTGGAGGGCGGTGATCTCGGAGCGGTGTTGTTCCAGGTAGTCGTGCCAGCTCTTGACGGTGACCTGGGCACGCTCCTCCGGCGGCACCCCCTGCGCCGACAGCAGCGTGTCGGTGTTCACCTCGTCGATGGTGATGTCGTGCGCCCGCCTGATCTCCAGAATTCGCTCCCGCAGCGTCGGATTCGCCGCCAGCGGGCGCAGCGCGTCGGCCAGCAGGTCACGTACGGCGGCGGGGCCGGCCGCCTTCGCCGGGTTGAGCCGTTCCGGGCTGATCGCGTCGACCATGCCCCGGGCGATCCCGGTCAACGGTTGGCCGCCGAGGTCGGCCAGTTCCTCGCGCTCGGTGTCGGTGATCTGCTGGTTGAGTCGGGACAGCCGGGCGGCGAGGGTGGCGACCTCGTCCGGGCCGGCGGTCAGGGTGCCCGCCTTGCGCAGCAGGTCCCGCAGCGAGATCTGCCGTTCGGAGTGCCGGTGCAGCGGCACCGCCTCGTCCAGTTCGGCCTCGGTGACACCGACCGCGTCGACGATGACGAACCGGTCCTTGATCTCGGCATCCGGGGTGACCGCCTGGAACTCGGCGGCGTCGATGGTGCGGGCACCTCGGCCCTTCATCTGCTCGAAGTAGGTGGCGCTGCGCACCGGCCGCAGGAAGAACACGCACTCCAACGGCCGTACGTCGGTGCCCGTGGCGATCATGTCGACGGTCACCGCAATGCGCAGCTCCGGGCTGTTGCGGAACGCCTGGATCAGGGTGTCGGGGTTGTCCCCGTCCCGCCGTGACGCGTACGTGATCTTCGTAGCGAAGTCGTTGCCCCGGTCGAAGACCGTGCGCACCATCGTCACGATCTCCTCGGCGTGGTTGTCGTCCCGCGCGAAGATCAGCGTCTTCGGCACCGTCGTGCGGCCCGGGAAGATCTCTTTGAACAGCCGATCCCGGAACGTCTCCAGCACCAGCTTCAGCTGCCCCTTGGAGATCACCGAGCGACCGACCTGACTGCCGGCGTACGTGAAGTCGTCCTCCAGCTCCTGGTAGCGCTCGGCGCGGGTACGCCGGTCGCGCAGCGGCACCACCGTGCCAGCGTCGATGGTCTCCCCACCGTCGGTGATCTGGGTGCGGATCCGGTAGACGTCGAAGCCGACGTTGACCCCGTCGGCGACCGCCTGCTCGTAGGTGTACTCGGAGACGAGGTTCTGCTGGAAGAAGCCGAGCGTCTGCTTGACCGGGGTGGCGGTGAGCCCGACGACGAAGGCGTCGAAGTACTCGATCACCCCGCGCCACTTGCCGTAGATCGAGCGGTGACACTCGTCCACCACGATCAGATCGAAGGTC
>NZ_JBFBAO010000036.1:0-30490 GCF_040682255.1 Micromonospora sp. NPDC051296
CCGGGTGGTGGTGGCGGATCTGGCCGATCCGCTGCCCGCCGGAAGGTACGACGCCGTGGTCAGCGCGCTGGCCATCCATCACCTGGACGACGCCGGCAAGCGCGATCTCTACCGGCGGGTGGCGGCTGCGCTGGTGCCCGGTGGGGTCTTCGTCAACGCGGAACAGGTCGCCGGGCCGACTCCGGATCTGAACCGGCGCTACCACGAGGTCTGGCTGGCGCAGATCACCGCGCTGGGCTCGGACGCCGCCGAGATCGCCGCCGCCGAGCAGCGGATGGCGTACGACCGGCCGGCGACCGTCGGGGAGCAGTGTCGCTGGCTGGACGAGGCCGGCCTGGTGGACGTCGACTGCTTCTTCAAGGCGTGGCGGTTCGCGGTCTTCGGCGGGCGCGCCCCGGCCGCCGACCGGGACGCGGCCGGGCTGGGCGGCGCGAGGGTATTCGGGGGATGACTGAGGGTCATACCGATGGGTAATCTGTCTGGCATGACAGCCAAGGTGACTCTGTCGTTCTCCGACGAGACGATCGCGGAAGCCCGGCGGTTCGCCAAGCGCGAGGGGCTCTCGCTCTCCGCCTGGATGGATCAGGCGGCCCGGGAGAAGGCGCTGCGTGAGGTCTTCGCCGCGCACGCCGCCGCCATCGGGCGTGCCGGGCTGGATCTGGAGTCCGCCTCCCTGGCCGATGCCCGAGAGGTGGGCATGGTCGACGACCTGCTCTTCGGCGGTCGCCGGCGTGCTGCGTAGGGGTGAGGTCTGGCAGATCGACGGCGCCCGGGAGCGGCTCGGGCTGGTGATCAGCTCAGACGTCTACAACTCCACCGCGGTGCCCATCGTGATCGTGGCCGAGGTGGTCGAGGCCGCGTTGCTGCGCGACTCGCCCCTGGCGGTGCCGATGGGGGGCTGGGTGGTGATGCCTGACCGGCTATCGTCGCCGATGAAGAAGTGGTTCACCGAGTGTGTGGACGTGACCGACGTCGAGACCATGCGGCGGGTCGACCGGGCGTTGCGCATCCTCCAGCAGCTCTGACCGGCTCGCTGGCGCGCCCACCGGACCCCGTTTTGACCGGCCGGTGGGGCTGCGGGTATCGTTGCCTGCTGTTGTACGACATCTGTGGGCGTGCCGCCTGAGGTACGCTTGGTCGTTCGTGCGCGCTGGTCCGGCCGGAACCCTGGTCACCTCGGCGCGCTACCCCAGACCGACGACGAGACAAGGTAGACCTGTGCGTACGTACAGCCCGAAGCCGGGTGAGATCGAGCGTCAGTGGCACGTCATCGACGCCTCTGATGTCGTGCTGGGCCGCCTGGCCACCCACGCCGCCACGCTGCTGCGGGGCAAGCACAAGCCGACTTTCGCGCCGCACGTCGACACGGGCGACTTCGTCGTCATCGTGAACGCGGGCAAGGTCGCGCTGACCGGCAACAAGCGTCAGCAGAAGATCGCCTACCGCCACTCCGGCTACCCGGGCGGCCTGAAGCAGGTCGGCTACGAGGAGCTGCTCACCAAGCGCCCCGAGCGGGCCATCGAGCTCGCCGTCAAGGGGATGCTCCCGCACAACAAGCTCGGTCGTCAGCTCATCAAGAAGCTGAAGGTCTACGCCGGTGCCGAGCACCCGCACGGCGCACAGCAGCCGGTGCCGTTCGAGATCAAGCAGATCGCGCAGTGAGCGCGGGCGAAGGAATCAGCATGACCGACATCACCGCCACCGAGGTCGCCCCCGAGGCCACCGAGGCGCCGGCGCCCGTCGCCCGCGCGCCTCGTGGTGACCGCCCGATCCAGACCGTGGGTCGGCGCAAGGAGGCCATCGTCCGGGTTCGCATCGTGCCGGGCTCCGGCAAGATCACCTGCAACGGGCGTGACCTGGAGGCCTACTTCCCGAGCAAGGTGCACCAGCAGCTGATCAAGGACCCGCTGGTCACCGCCGAGAAGGCCGAGTCGTTCGACGTCATCGCCAACCTGCGTGGCGGCGGCACCACCGGCCAGGCCGGTGCGCTGCGGCTGGCCATCGCCCGGGCGCTGATCGTCAACGAGCCGGACGACCGCCCGGCCCTGAAGAAGGCCGGCTTCCTGACCCGTGACGCCCGGGTCAAGGAGAGCAAGAAGTACGGCCTCAAGAAGGCCCGTAAGGCTCCCCAGTACTCGAAGCGCTGATCTCCAGCCGCACCTTGTACTTCTGACGGACGGCCGGTCCGCCTCCCCTCAACCGGGGAGGTGGGCCGGCCGTTTCGCTTTCTCCTTTATCGGCAGTTTCATCGGAGGTTGGCGGGTATGGGCCGGTTGTTCGGCACGGACGGGGTACGCGGGCGGGCGAACGCCGACCTCACCCCGGAGTTGGCACTCTCGGTGGCCGTCGCGGCCGCCCACACCCTCGCCGAGTCGGACCGCAGCCATGCGCCGCTGGCCGTGGTCGGCCGGGACACCCGGGCCAGCGGCGAGATGCTGGAGGCGGCCGTGGTGGCCGGGCTGACCAGCGCTGGTGCCACCGTCGTCCGGGTCGGCGTGCTGCCCACCCCGGCCGTGGCGTTCCTCACCGCGGAGGCCAAGGCGGACCTCGGGGTGATGCTGTCGGCCTCGCACAACCCGATGCCCGACAACGGGATCAAGCTCTTCGCGTCGGGTGGGCACAAGCTGCCGGACGAGATCGAGATGCGGATCGAGGCGGCTATCGAGGCCAACGCCACCACCGCCTGGGAGCGCCCGATCGGCGCGGGAGTGGGCCGTGTGCACGACCTGCTCGACGGTGCCGATCACTACGTGCAGCACCTCGTCGGCACGGTGCCGCACCGCCTCGACGGAATCAAGGTCGTGGTCGACTGCGCGAACGGCGCCGCCGCCGAGGTGGCTCCGACGGCGTACCGGGAGGCTGGCGCCGAGGTGATCGCGATCAACGCCGAGCCGGACGGGCTCAACATCAACGACGACTGCGGGTCGAACCACATCGGCGCCCTGCGCCAGGCCGTGGTGGAGCACGGCGCGCACCTGGGCATCGCGCACGACGGCGACGCCGACCGCTGCGTCGCGGTGACCGCCGACGGCGACGAGGTCGACGGCGACCAGGTGATGGCGATCCTGGCCCTGGCCATGCGGGAGGCCGGCACGCTTACCGCGGACACGCTGGTGGCCACCGTGATGAGCAACCTCGGCCTACGGCTGGCCATGTCCGCCGAGGGCATCCGGCTGGTCGAGACCAAGGTCGGCGACCGGTACGTGCTGGAGGAACTGCGCGGCTCCGGGCTGGCCCTGGGCGGCGAGCAGAGTGGGCACATCGTCATGCCGGCGTATGCCACCACCGGCGACGGGGTGTTGACCGGGCTGCACCTGATGGCCCGGATGGCGGCCACCGGCCGGTCCCTGGCGGATCTCGCGGCTGTGCTCACCAAGCTGCCGCAGGTGCTGATCAACGTGCCGGTCGGCGACCGCACCGTCGGCGCCGCCGCCCCGGCCGTACGCGCCGAGGTCGAGCGCGCCGAGGCCGAGCTGGGCGAGACCGGGCGGGTGCTGTTGCGCCCGTCGGGCACCGAGCCGCTGGTCCGGGTGATGGTCGAGGCCGCCACCGAGGCGACGGCCCGCGAGGTGGCCGAGCGGATCGCCGACCAGGTCCGCACGGCCAGCCCGGCCTGACCGACGCGGCACGGACCGCGCCCCCGCCGCCCAGGCTGCTCGTCATTCCTCGGCGAGCAGCCGCGCGAGCGGGAGCCGGCGGAGCAGGACCGCCGGCACGAGCGCGGCCAGGCAGCTGACCACGATGCCGGCGGCCGCGGTGGCGAGGGCCACCAGCAGCAGGCCGCCGGGCAGTGAGCCGATCAGGGCGACCGTGCCGAGCAGGCCCAGCAGGGCTCCGGTGGTGGCGCCGAGCACGCCGAGCGCGAGACCTTCGTAGCCGACCAGCCGGCTTAGCGTCCGGTCGGTCCAGCCGACCGCGTGCAGCGTGGCCAGTTCGGCGGCCCGGTCGCGGATGCCGAGGTAGAGCACGTCGGCGACGGCGGCGGTGCCGAGCAGCACCGTCGCGACCGCGGCCACCAGGTCCGGGCTGCGGACGCTGAGCGAGATCGCGTCTCCCAGCAGGCTGCCGACCACCGCCCCTTGGAAGGCGTACGTGACTGCGCCGACCAGGGTCAGTGCGGCGACGCCGATCGCCAGGGCTGCCGCGCCGAGCAGGGTCCGCCCGGGCGTACGGGCGAGGTTGATGAGGGCCAACCGGAGCACGGTGTGCGGCCGACCCGCTCGGCGGGCCTCCGCGACCGCCGGTCGCAGCGCGGCGGCCGGATGCGCGCGATTTGCCCGCAGCGCGGGCACCAGGCCCGCGACCAGCGCCAGCAGCAGCGCCACCGGGATCGCGAGAACGGCCCGCCAGCCGACGTCGATCCCGAGCGCGGCGGCTGTCGGGATCGCGAGGGCGAGGGAGAGCAGCCCGGCGACGAGCCCGAGCACGGCCACCTCGCCGAGAATGAGCAGGCTGATCCGTCGCGCCGGCCAGCCGAGGCAGGCGAGCACGGCCAACTCCGACCTGCGGTCCCGGACCGCCGCCGCGACCGCGTTGCCGAGGAAGAGCGCGCAGACGACCAGGACGAGCAGGAAGAGCAGCACGCTCTTGCGGTCGACGGCCTGCACGATGACGGATGCGACCCCGAGGGCGGACCAGTTCTCGGTCAGGCGCAGCTCGGGGCGGCCGAACGATCCGGCTGGCAGTTCGACGGTCTGCGGGGCGGGGGAGGAACCGAGCGTGATGTCCACGTCGAGGCCGGTGGCCTCGGCGATCCGCTGCGCCACCAGGCGGACCTGTTCGGCGGAGAGCTCGCTGTAGCCGTCGACGTCCTCGACCCGTACCCGGATGGCGCTGATCGGCGCGTCGCGTTGCGGGCCGGTCTCGTGCTTCAGGAGCTTCGGCAGGGAGGCGAGGTTCGTCAGCAGGAACGGCGGGGTGCTGAAGTAGCCGGCGGGGTTGCCGCTCGGCAGCAATGGTTGACCGCCGAGCGCCGCCCGGCTGGGCTCGTCCGCTCCCTCGGCCGCGGGCGCCTCGTACGTCTCCAACGGCACCCGGGACAGGTCGGCGAACTGGGTCAGCCGCTCCGGGTCGAAGACGCCGACCGCCCGCCACCCGGGGTAGAGCGTAAACGGGTCGTTGGGGAGCTTCAGTTGGTGCAGCGGGCGGAACGAGACGTCCGCGCTGAGCCAGGGCACCGGTATCGAGGCCTCCTTTTCCAGCGCCCACGCCCCGGGGTCGGGCTTGACGGTCCGGGGCCGCAGCCCGCCGTCCGGCAGCAGGTCATAGCTGAGCTGGCCCGCCTGTACCAAGGGCCAAAGAGCGCCGCCGCGGCCGTCCTGCACCTCTGCTGCCAACTGTGTGCGGTGGGCGGTGTTGACGTCCAGCCGGAGAGATCCGGCGGGTGTCCGGTCGGTCGCCGCCAGCGCCCGGGCCAGCGCGGCGGCGGAGAGGCCGGCCACTCGCTCGGGGTGGAGTCGGGAGAGGGAGACCGCGACGCTTCCGTCCACGTACGGTCGGTTGGTGACGAGAACTGGGAATTCCCGATTCTGCCAATTGGGCACGTCGTGCGGCAGGTCGTCGGTGCGGAGTTCCCGGCCCGCCACGACGGCGCCGGAAAGCCCGACCAGGCGCTCCTCGGCCGGCGGGTCGACGGCCGCGAGCAGGAACGGCACGTACCAGGAGATGCGGACCACGAGCCTGTCCTCGACGATCCTTTCCGGCTCCGGGCCCTGCTCGCCGTGCATGAAGAACGACTGCTCGAACCGTCCGTCCGGGAGCAGCCGGACGGCCAGGAAATTGCCCTCCTCCACATCGGCGCGAGTGGTGCCGTAGCCGGCGTCAACCTCGGGTGGTACGCAGATCGCTTCGGTCCGTCCGTCCGGGAGGATTTCCAGGGGCACCGCTCCGAAGCCCCCCGCGCACCGGCCCGCCGGGTAGTCCTTGCCGTTGCTGTGCCGGACCGGAGCCGAGCCGGGTTCCGGAGCGGATTCCGGGTGGACCACCTCGTTCCGCGTCAGGTAGACGTGGTGCGGACGGGCCGTCGCGCGGGACAGCCCCCGCTCGGCGGTGAAGGTCGGATCGAGCCGGATGACCTGGCGTTCGGCGTCGGGATCCACCGCGGCGCTCACGTCGACATCCAACGCCACCCCCCGGATGGAGTAGCCGAGCATGGCGATCGGCGCCGCGACCTGTACGCCGGCAACGCCGGCGACCTGCCGATACTGGGCCAGCGTGATGCCGCCGAAGAGCCCGGAGAGGTAGTTGGGCTGCACCAACCCGCGCTCGACCTCCTGCGCGGTCCGGCTGCCCTGCGGCCGGACCAGGATGTCGTACGCGGCCGGGCTGTTGCGCTCGACCACCCCGATCACCTCGAGCCGGGACGCGGTCGTGCTACCGGTGAGCACGATGAAGCTGGTGGTCGCGACCAGTGCGCCGAGCATCAGGGCCACCGACCGTCCGGCCCGGCCGCGTAGCTGGCGCCAGATGAAACCGAGCATGTCGTCTTGCCTCCCCGTCGCGTTCCTGTTCGTCGAGCCGAGTTAGAGGCGCAGGCGGGACGCCCGGTCGAAGGTCTGGGCGGGATCCTCGCCGTCGGTGAGGTCGACGTCCTCCACGATCCGGCCGTCGCCGAGGCGGATCAGCCGGTCGCAGCGGGCAGCGATGGCCCGTTCATGGGTGGCGAGCAGGATGGTCATCCCGTGCCGGTCGCGCAGATCGAGCAGCAGGTCGAGGATCTGTGCCCCGGTGGTCGAGTCCAGGTTGCCCGTCGGCTCGTCGGCGAGCAGCAGCCGGGGCTCGCCCATCAACGCCCGGGCGATGGCGACCCGCTGCTGCTGACCGCCGGAGAGCTGTGCGGGCAGCGCCCTTTCCCGGCCCGCCAGGCCGACCGCGTCGAGCAAGTCGCGGGCGCGCGCCGCGTGGTCGGCCCGCCCCCGCCTGGGCAGCACCGGCGCGATCACGTTGTCCAGCACGGTCAGCGCCGGTAGCAGGTGGTAGCGCTGGAAGACGAAGCCGACCCGTTGGCGGTAGCGGGCCAGCGCGGACCGGCCGAGCGCGCTGATCTCCAGGTCGTCCACCGTCACGGTGCCCTCGTCGGCCTGCTCGATCGCGCCGATCAGGTGCAGCAGGGTGGACTTGCCGGATCCGCTCGGTCCACTCAGCGCCACCACCGTGCCGGCGGCCACATCCAGGGACACATCGTCGATCGCGGTCAGCCGCTCGGTGCCGGTGCGGAACTGCCGGATCAGTCCGCTGGTGCGCACCGTGCTGCCAGTGATTTCATCCATCGTCACTCCTTCCGGTTGGCGCACGCGACGGCGGTGACCCAGGGTGAGTGTGGCGACCGCGATGGCCAGCGCGGCCACGCCGAGCAGAGGGTGCGCTCGGGGGCGGCGGGCGTTGGCCACCCCGAGCGACCAGGCCCGGCAACGTACCGTCCCCCGATGAACCGCAAGATGTCGTGCCTCCCCGTGTGCTGCATCACACTGTGCGCGATACATTGTCACAATGCAAGGCTGGAATGGAGGAGACGGTGGCGATCCAGCACGCGGTCCTTGCCCTGCTGGCTCGTGGGCCCGGCTACGGCTACGAGTTGAAGGGCGCCTTCGAGGCGGCGGTCGGCCCGCAGTGGGGGCCGCTGAACATCGGGCACCTCTACCAGATCCTGGAGCGGCTCTCCCGAGACGGGCTGGTGGTCGCCGAGCGGCAGGCCCAGCCGGTCAAGCCGGACCGGGTGGTCTACGAGATCACCGCCGACGGGCGCGCTGAGCTGGAGCGCTGGCTCACCGAGCCGAGCCCGCGCAGCGGTGGCTTCCGGGACGACTTCTTCCTCAAGGTCACCGCTGCCGCCCGATCCGGTTCCCCCGAGTCGGTACGGGCGGTGTTGAGCAACCAACGCGGGCATCTCATGCGCGAGCTGCGCAACCTCGACGGGCTGCGCCGACGCGCGGGCGATCCCGTGGTCGGGCTGCTGCTCGCCGCCGCGAGTCGGCACGTCGAAGCGGACCTCGCCTTCGTCGACGACGCCGAGTCGGTCCTGCTGGCCGGGGGCGGCGAGGTGCTCGCCGCCCTCGCTGCCGAGGCGCGGACGGCCCGGGCGGACGGCACCGGCGCGACCCGGGCCGCCGGCTGACCACGCCCAACCCGCCCGGCCTGGTCGGCACCCCCGGCCCGGCCGCCGTCAGGCCGGCGAAACCCGACGCAGAAAGCGTTCCGCCAGCTCCGTCACCTGGTCGGCGTCCAGCTTCAGGGCCGGCTCGGCCACCGTCACCTCGGCCATCGCCATGCCGGGCAGCTCGGTGGGCTGCCAGCCGCCGACGAACCACGCCTTCTCCTCTTCCGCGAGGGCGAGGTTGGCGTCGTTGAGGGCGTCCGCCGGGTGCGGCAGCCAGAGCCGGAACTGGTGGGTGTGCGGCGGTGCCGGATGCACCCGCGCGCCGGGCAGGGCGGCCAGCGCCTCCGCCACGTTCCGGGCGTGCGCGACGTAGCCGGCCAGTCGGGGTAGCTCGTGGTCCAGCCCGTGTAGGGCGGCGAGGGCGGCGGGCCACTGCTGGAACAGGGTGCCGCCGTAGCGGTGCCGCCAGGCGCGCGCGTACCGGACCAGGTCGGCGCCACCGGCCAGCGCCGCACCCGAGATGCCGCCGAGGGACTTGTAGAACGAGACGTAGGTGCTGTCGGCCAGGGCGGCGATCTCCGCCGTCGAGTGCCCCAGATGGACGGTGGACTCCCAGATCCGGGCGCCGTCCAGGTGCACCCGGGCGCCCCGGTCGCGGGCCGCGTCGACCGTGGCGACCAGCTCGTCCCAGGTGGGCAGGACGAAGCCGGCGTCGCGCAGCGGCAGCTCGAGCAGCAGGGTGCCGATCGGCTCGTCGAGCGCGGCCACCTCCTCGGCGGTCGGGTTGCGCGGCGCACCCGTGGTGCGGACCGCGCGCAATCCGCCGAGCACGGCGTACGCGTCCCGCTCGTGCAGGAGCGGGTGGCTCAGCGGGTGCAGGCCGACGGCGTCGGAGCCGGTCAACTCGGCGCCGTAGCGCATGGCCACCTGCTGGGCCATGGTGCCGGTGGGGAAGAAGGCCGCGGCCTCGGTCCCGAGCAGCTCGGCGACCCGGTGCTCCAGCGCGGCCACCGCCCCGCCCTCGCCGTAGAAGTCGGGCAGCGGGTCGTCGTCGGCCCGCGCTCGGATCGCGTCGAGCTGCTCGGCGACCGAGACCGGCCGGGCCGCGGAGAGCACGGTGTCGCAGCCGCGCAACGCGGTCAGCCGGCGGACCCGCTCGGCGTACGGGTCGGTCATCGGTTCTCCTCCGCTCGGCGCAGCCGGGACACCGCCTCGGTGAGCACCTCGGGGCGTTTGCAGAACGCGAACCGGACCAGTCGCCGGCCGGCCTCGGGATCGTCGTAGAAGACCTGGGTGGGTACGGCCACCACGCCGCAGCGCTCGGGCAGCGAGCGGCAGAACTCGACGCCGTCGGCGCCGCCGAGCGCGGTGATGTCGGCGGTGACGAAGTACGTCCCCTCCGGCGTGAGCACCTCGAAACCGGCGTCGGTGAGCCCGCCGACCAACTGGTCCCGCCGGGCCTGGAGGTCGGCGCGGAAATCGGTGAAGTACGCGTCGGGCAGGGCGAGCGCCACCGCGACCGCCGGTTGCAGGGGCGCGGCGTTGACGAAGGTGAGGAACTGCTTGACCCGGAGCACCGCGGCGACCAGCGCCGCCGGGCCGCTCGCCCAGCCCACCTTCCAGCCGGTGCAGGAGAAGGTCTTGCCGGCCGAGGAGATCCGCAGTGTCCGCTCGCGCATCCCGGGCAGCGTCGCCAGCGGTACGTGCCGGCTCGCGGCGTCGGTGAAGACCAGGTGCTCGTACACCTCGTCGGTGACCGCGTACGCGCCGTGCTCCTGGCACAGCTCGGCGATCAGGGCCAGCTCGGCCGGGGTGAACACCTTGCCGGTCGGGTTGTGTGGCGAGTTCAGCAGCACCAGCCGGGTACGCGGGCCGAACGCGGCGCGCAGGGCGGCCGGGTCGAAGGCGTACCGCCCGTCGGGGCCGGGGTGCAGGGTGACCGGGCGCCGCACCGCTCCGGCCAGCGTGATCGAGGCGGCGTACGAGTCGTAGTACGGCTCGAAGCAGACCACCTCGTCACCCGGCTCGCAGAGGGCGAGCACCGCCGCGGCGATCGCCTCGGTGGCACCGGCGGTGATCACCACCTCGGTGTCCGGGTCGTACTCCAGGCCCCAGAACCGGCGCTGGTGCGCCGCCACGGCCGCCCGCAGTTCGGGGATGCCGGGGCCCGGCGGGTACTGGTTGCGACCGGAGCGCAGCGCCTCGGCCGCCGCGGCGAGCATCTCCGGCGGGCCGTCGGTGTCCGGAAAGCCCTGCCCGAGGTTCACCGCACCGGTGCGTACGGCGAGAGCGGACATCTCGGCGAAGATCGTCGTCCCGAACGGGCGCATCCGGCTCACCAGCGGGTCGACATCGGTGCTCGTCACGCCCGCCAGGGTACGGGTGCGAGCCGTCGCACCGCCCGGCCCCGGCTGCGTGCTTCGTGACCCGGATCACCCGCACCGCCTGATCGCTCAAATTTGGTGATTGTTTACCCGACTTTCGCGCATACACCGTGAGCGAAACTGGTTAAGCTGGCATTCATGTGTGGAATCGTGGGTTACGCCGGCGCCCGACCGGCACTCGGCATCGTGCTCGACGGCTTGCGGCGGCTGGAGTACCGCGGCTACGACTCGGCCGGCGTCGCCGTCGTCTGCGACGGTGAGCTGCTGACCGAGAAGAAGGCCGGCAAGCTGGCCAACCTGGAGAAGGTGCTTTCCGAGCGCGCCGCCGAGGACCCGAGCGGCTGTGGCGCCAGCCCGATCGGCATCGGCGACGGCACCACCGGCATCGGCCACACCCGGTGGGCCACCCACGGCGGCCCCACGGACCGCAACGCCCACCCGCACCTGTCGCCCGACGGCCGGGTCGCGGTGATCCACAACGGCATCATCGAGAACTTCGCCAAGCTCCGCGCCGAGCTGGAGGACGACGGCGTCCAGTTCGCCAGCGACACCGACACCGAGTGCGCCGCACACCTGCTCGCGAAGGCGCTGGCCGAGCTGCGGGCGGCCGGCCAGCCGGACAGCGCACAGCTGCTCGCCGCCGCCATGCAGGTGGTCTGCCAGCGGCTGGAGGGCGCGTTCACGCTGCTCGCCGTGGATTCTGCGGTGCCCGGCGCGGTGGTCGGCGCACGCCGCAACTCGCCGCTGGTGGTCGGCCGGGGGAACGGGGAGAACTACCTCGCCAGCGACGTCGCCGCCTTCATCGAACACACTCGCGACGCGGTCGAGCTGGGCCAGGACCAGATCGTCCTGATCACCGCCGACGCCATCCAGATCACCGACTTCGCCGGCCAGCCCGCCAGCGGCAAGGACTTCCACATCGACTGGGATTCCTCGGCCGCGGAAAAGGGCGGCTACGACTGGTTCATGCTCAAGGAGATCGAGGAGCAGCCGCAGGCCGTCGCGGACACGCTGCTCGGCCGGCTGACCGAGAGCGGCGAGATCATGCTCGACGAGGTCCGGCTCAGCGACCAGGATCTGCGCGACGTGGACAAGATCTTCATCGTCGCCTGCGGCACCGCGTACCACTCGGGCCTGGTGGCCAAGTACGCCATCGAGCACTGGACCCGGATCCCCTGCGAGGTGGAGCTGGCCAGCGAGTTCCGCTACCGCGACCCGGTGCTCGACCGGTCCACCCTGATCGTGGTGATCTCGCAGTCCGGCGAGACCATGGACACCCTGATGGCGCTGCGGCACGCCAAGGAGCAGAAGGCCCGGGTGCTGGCCATCTGCAACACCAACGGCTCCACCATCCCCCGGGAGTCCGACGCGGTGCTCTACACCCACGGTGGTCCGGAGATCGCGGTCGCCTCCACCAAGGCGTTCCTCACCCAGCTGGTCGCCTGCTACCTGATCGGTCTGCACCTGGCCCAGGTGCGCGGCATCAAGTTCGCCGACGAGGTGGCGGCCGTGGTCGAACAGCTCCACCAGATGCCGGGCAAGCTGCGTGAGCTGCTCGGGCGGATCGAGCCGGTCCGCGAGCTGGCCCGCGAGCTGAAGTCCGAGCCGACCGTGCTGTTCATCGGCCGGCACGTCGGCTACCCGGTGGCGCTGGAGGGGGCGCTGAAGCTCAAGGAGTTGGCGTACATGCACGCCGAGGGCTTCGCCGCCGGCGAGCTGAAGCACGGCCCGATCGCGCTGATCGACCAGGGCACCCCGGTGATCTGCGTGGTGCCGTCGCCGGTCGGCCGCGGACTGCTGCACGACAAGGTCGTCTCCAACATCCAGGAGGTACGCGCGCGTGGTGCCCGCACGATCGTGATCGCCGAGGAGGGCGACGAGTCCGTCGCCCGCTACGCCGACCACCTGATCTACGTGCCGCGCACGCCGACACTGCTCGCGCCGCTGGTGACCACCGTGCCGTTGCAGGTTTTCGCGGCCGAGATCGCCGCCGCCCGGGGACACGACGTCGACCAGCCGCGCAACCTCGCCAAGTCCGTTACCGTCGAGTAGCCGCCGGTCGGGCCGTGGCGGTCGGAAAGACTCGCCACGGCCCGCGGCCGGTGCACCGTCCGGCCCCCGAAGGGGCGGCGGACCGGGTCACTGGCCCAGCACTACCCGCGCCATGCCGTCGAGAGCCGGGTTGGCGGGATGCCAGTAGCCGGTGTGGCCGTACCGGCCGCTGGGGAACGTCCGGCCGCCGAAGCCCGGCTCGGCCGGGTCACGCCCGAACCAGCGTTCGTCGCCCGGCCCGGCCAGCAGCCCGGCGAGCGCGGTGATCGGGGAGGCACCGAGCACCGCCTGCCGGGCCAGGTCGCCCGGCGGGCGGGTCAGCCGGATCACGTCGTCCGGCGCGGTGCTGGCCCACACCTGGCTGGCCGGCAAACCCAGCTCGGACGCGTGCGCCACACCGACCCCGGGTGAGCCGAGGAAGACCAGCGCGTCCGCGGCGAGCCCGTGGTCGCGGGCGGTGGTGCCCACCACCAGCGACCCGTAGCTGTGCCCGAGCACGGTCTGCCGGGCCGCCGGCCCGTCGTGGGTGGCCCGCAGCCCCTCCTGGAACCGGTGCAGCGCGTCGCCGGCCGCGCGGGCCTGCCCGTCCCGGGCCGCCTCGTGAAGAAAGTCCGGAGCGTCGTAGTCCAGCCAGAGCACCGCCGAGGTCTCCTCGCCCGGCGCCAACTCGGCACAGCGGGACAGCACCCGGGCCGCCCGGCCCAACTCGCCGGTGGCGTCGTCGAGCCCGGCGGTCATTCCCGGCACGTAGGTGAACACACCGGCGGCCCGGTCCGGGTTGCCCAGCGCCACCACCGCCCGCCCCTCGCCGCCGACGTCCAGCCCGAGCAGGTAGGCCCGGGGCGTCTCGGGTGACGCCAGCCGGGCGGCGAGCGCGTCCAGGCCGGCCAGGGCGGCGTCAACGCGGCGCAGCCCGGTCACCTCGACCAGCCCGCGCGGTACCCGGGCCAGCAACTGCCCCCACTGCGCGAGCAGCGCCTCCCGCCGCGCGCCCAGCAGCAACCGGTTGGCCTGGTCGCGGGCGGCGGTGGGGATCCCGTCCAGCCGGCCGATCAGGTCGGGTTCGTACCCCACCAGCCAGCGTCGCTCGGCCGGAGTGAGCCCCGACCACCAGACGTTGACCAGCGCGGGGGCGGTGCCCGGCGCGGGCCGGCCCGGTGGCGGCCGGGCGACCCAGCCGGACCGGGCGGCCTCCGCCAGCTGCCCGAGACGGTCGGCGGCCTCCCGGTCGGCCGCCGCGGCCAAGTCGAGCGCGCCCCGGATGGCCGACGCCACTCCGACCACAGTGGGCCTGGCCCGGTCGGCCGGCACCCGGCCGGGATCGGGGCGCACCTGCCCCCACCGGTCCACCAGGACCCCCGCGGCGGCGGCCAGGGCCACGGCCGCCGCGAGTCGGGCCCGGGCGGCGGTCAGCCGGGCGGCGAACTCGGCGAGGATCTGGTCGGCCTCGATCGCGGCCGGAGCGAGCGTGAGCAGCTCGGCTCGCAGCCCGGCCAGCCGCGCCTCGGCCGACCCGGCGGCCCGGCCCGACCAGCCGGACCGCAGTGCCGCCGCGCCGGCCGTGAGCTCGCGCGCCCGCCGTTCGCCCAGGCCGATCAGGCTCGCCCAGGCCGTCCCGGTGGCCCGCCAGGCGGCCGGATCGGCCGCCCAGAGCTGGGCGTAGCCGACCTGTCCCGGTGCGGCGTGGGCGGCCCGCCCCGGCCCGATCATCGGGGCAGGGCGGACAACCGGGCGGCGGCCCGCGCGTCCACCGACTCGTACGCCACAGCGGCGGCGCGCACCGCGTCACCGGTGTCCGCCACCCGGGCACCGAGCCGTTCGGACCAGGCGTGCACGGCCGCCTCCAGGGTGGCCAGCGCCGCCGCCGTCGACCATTCCCGGGCCGGTGCCGCCAGCCCGGGCACGCCGGCCAGCCCGTTAGCCAGCCGGTGGCCGGTGTCGCCAAGCGACCACCCGACTCGGCGCAGCACCTCCGGTCGCACGGTCAACTCGTCCTCGGCCATCGGCCCTCCCCGTACCCGGCACCCCCGACCCGGGCGACGCTAGGTGGCACCCGAGGGTGCGAGACGGCCCTGTGGACAACCGGCGGCGGGCGTACTCCGAGGTTGTCCACAGCCGTTGCCCGGTGCGCTCCCGGCGGGCTATCTTGCGGCTCGCGCGCCGGTAGGGTGGGCCGAGTGATCGTTGCTGTCGGCATCGATGTCGTGCTGGTCGACCGGTTCGCCCGGGCGCTGGCTCGCACGCCGCTGCTTGCCGACCGGCTGTTCACGGAGGCCGAGCGGTACACGACCGCCGGCAATCCGCGGTCGCCCGAGTCGATGGCCGCCCGCTTCGCGGCCAAGGAGGCGGTGGCCAAGGCGCTCGGCGCTCCGGCCGGGCTCAGCTGGCACGACTGCGAGATCGTGGCGGATCCGGACGGTCGGCCCTGGCTGACCGTCTCGGGCACGGTCGCCGCGGCGGCCACCGAACGGGGTATCAATCGTTGGCATCTCTCGCTGTCGCACGACGGCGGGATCGCCTCCGCGATGGTGGTGGCGGAGCGCTGAGCGTCGGACGCGCCCGGGGCGCGGGGAACGGGGTGTGACATGCGGCCGGTCTGGCGGGTGGCGGATGTGCGCGCGGCGGAGAAGGCACTGATGGCCACGCTGCCGGCCGGCACGCTGATGCAGCGTGCCGCCGCCGGGTTGGCCCGGCGCTGCGCGTTGCTGCTCGCCGACCGGGGCGGGGTGTACGCCGCGCCGGTGCTGCTGCTCGTCGGCTCCGGCGACAACGGCGGCGACGCGTTGTACGCCGGCGCCCGCCTCGCCCGACGGGGCGCGGCCGTGTCGGCGTTGCTGCTGACCCCGGGCCGCGCCCACGCCGAGGGGCTGGCCGCGCTGCGGGCCGCCGGCGGGCGGATCGTGGACCGCCCACCGGCGGTGGTCGATCTGGTGCTCGACGGGATCGTCGGCATCGGTGGCCAGGGCGGGCTGCGGGAAACCGCCGAGCAGTTGGCGGCGAGCCTGTTGCGTCACCACGGGCGCGACGGCGGACGGGCCACGGTGGTGGCGGTGGACGTGCCCAGCGGTGTCGCGGTGGACACCGGGTCGGTGCCGCTGACCGCGTCCGGCCGGCCCAACGCGGTACGCGCCGACGTGACGGTGGCCTTCGGCGCGCTGAAGCCGGCGCTCGCCGTCGGTCCCGCCGCCGCGCTGGCCGGTGAGGTGGAACTGGTCGACATCGGGCTGCAACCGTGGCTGCGGGGCAGTCCGGCGCTGCACATCGTCGAGGGGCCGGACGTTACCGACTGGTGGCCCCGGCTCGGTCCGGCCTCGGAGAAGTACAGCCGGGGCGTGGTCGGGGTGGCCACCGGCTCGGCGACGTACCCGGGTGCGGCGGCGCTCTCCGTCGGCGGTGCGCTGGCCGGGCCGACCGGCCTGGTCCGCTACGCCGGGGGTGCCCGGGACGAGGTGGTGCGTCAGCACCCGTCGGTGATCGCCACCGGCCGAGTGGTCGACGCCGGCCGGGTCCAGGCCTGGGTGTGTGGCTCGGGGCTGGGCACCGACGAGCAGGCGGCTGCGGAGCTGCGTGCCGTGCTCGCCGCGCCGGTGCCGGTGGTGCTGGACGCCGACGCGTTGACCCTGCTGGTGGACGGCTCCCTCGCCGACCAGCTGCGTCGGCGCGACGCACCCATCGTGGTCACCCCGCATGACCGGGAGTTCACCCGGCTCTGCGGCGAGGAGCCCGGCAACGACCGGGTCGCCGCCACGCTGCGGCTGGCCGCCTGGATGAACGCCGTGGTGCTGCTCAAGGGGGACCGCACGGTGATCGGCACGCCGGACGGCCGGGCGTACGTCAACCCGACCGGTACCGCTGCGCTGGCCACCGGGGGCACCGGCGACGTGCTGGCCGGACTGCTCGGCTCGCTGCTCGCGGCCGGGCTGCGGGCGGAGCGGGCCGCCGCGGCGGCGGCGTACCTGCACGGGCTGGCCGGGCGGGAGGCGGCCCGGGGCGGCCCGGTCACCGCGCCGGACGTGGTCGCCGCGTTGCGTCCGGTGCTGGCCCGCCTGCCCTGAGTGCCCTTCGCCCCTCGCTCCGGACGCCGTTGCGGCGTCGACCCGGACGGACCTGGCCGGGGCACCCCGCGGTGATCAGCGCGGAAAGTAGGGTGGGGGCATGTGGCAGGCCGAGGTACGCGTCGACCTTGATGCGATCCGGGAGAACGTGAGCCGGCTGCGCGCCGGCACCAACGCCGAGTTGATGGCGGTGGTGAAGGCCGACGGCTACGGGCACGGCATGGTCCCGGCCGCCCGGGCGGCGCTGGACGCCGGGGCGGACTGGCTCGGCGTCTGCACCCTGGACGAGGCGCTGGCGCTGCGCGCGGCCGGCATCGACGTCCCGGTGCTGGCCTGGCTGCTCACTCCGGGGCTGCCGCTGCACACCGGCGTCACGGCCGGCGTCGACCTGGGGGTGGCAAGCCTGCCGCAGCTCGACGAGACGGTCGAGTCGGCCCGGCGCGCGGAACGCCCGGCCCGGGTGCATCTGAAGATCGACACCGGGCTGGCCCGGGGCGGGGCGACCGTCGCCGACTGGCCGGCCCTGCTGGACGCCGCCGCCAAGGCCCAGGCCGACGGGCTGGTCGAGGTGGTCGGGGTGTGGAGCCACTTCGTGTACGCGGACATGCCCGGCCACCCGACCACCGACCGGCAGTTGGCCGTCTTCCACGAGGGTCTGGCCATGGTCGAGCGGGCCGGGCTGCGCCCGCGCTACCGGCACCTGGCCAACTCGGCGGCCACGCTGACCCGCCCCGACACCCACTTCGACCTGGTCCGTCCGGGGCTGGCCGTCTACGGCCTGTCCCCGGTGGCCGGGGAGACCTACGGGCTGCGGCCGGCGATGACCGCCCGGGCCCGGGTGATGCTGACCAAGCGCGTCCCGGCCGGCTCCGGTGTCTCGTACGGCCACACGTACACCACAAAGAGCGAGACGAACCTGGCCGTGGTGCCGCTCGGCTACGCCGACGGGGTGCCTCGACACGCCTCGAACGCGGGTCCGGTGCAGCTCGGCGGGCGCCGGCGGACCATCTCCGGCCGGGTCTGCATGGACCAGTTCGTGCTCGACTGCGGCGACGACCCGGTGGCCGCCGGCGACGTGGCCACCCTGTTCGGTAGCGGTGCCGACGGTGAGCCCACCGCCGACGACTGGGCCGAGGCGGTCGGCACCATCAACTACGAGATCGTCACCCGGTTCGGCAGTCTCCGGGTCCCGCGCGTCTACGACGGCGAGCTGCCGTGAGCGCGAGGAGTGAGCCGGTTTTGCGAGCCCCGCAGTCGCGAACCGAGGTGGTGCCGTGAGCGCGAAGGGGGTGGGGTGATGCGCATTCCTCGGCCACGGACCGCCACGGGGAAGGCGGCCGGCGTGGTCGGAGCCGTGCTCGGCGTGGCCGCCGCCGGGCTCGCCGCCGGTGTGGCCACCGAGCGCGCCCTGGTCCGTCGGCTCAAGGCCGACCCTTCCGACCCGTACGCCGGCGAGGCCTTCGGCGAGCAGCGGTTCGACGAGGCGTACCGGCTGGAGATGCCCGACGGCACCGACATCCACGTCGAGGTGGTCGAGCCGACCCGGCCGGTCGCCGGTAACCCGACCGTGGTGCTGGTGCACGGCTTCTGCCTGGACATGGGCACCTTCCACTTCCAGCGCAAGCTGCTGGCCGAGCGGGGCGAGCACCGGATCGTCGCGTACGACCAGCCCGGACACGGCCTGTCGAGCCGGCTGGAGAGCGGCGAGTACGACCTGATCGCGTTGGGGCGGACGCTGCGCGGGGTGATCGACGAGGTCGCCCCGGAGGGGCCGCTGGTGCTGGTCGGGCACTCGATGGGCGGCATGACCATCATGGCGCTGGCCGAGCTGTACCCGGAGATGTTCGGTGACCGGGTGGTGGGCACGGTGCTGATGGCCACCTCGGGCGGCCTGCTGGCGGAGACGAAGCTGGTCGCGCCCGCCCTGCTCGGCCGGGTCGGCGCTCCGGTGCTCTACATGGCCGGCAACGTCACCCGGTACGGCGGTGCGGTGATCGACCGGGCGCGTAAGTCGACCACCAACGTGGCCTGGCTGCTCACCCGCCGGTACGGCTTCGGCACCCGCAAGCCGAGCCCGGCGCTGGTGTCGTACGTGGAGCAGATGAACTCGCGTACCTCGGCCGACACGGTGACCCGATATCTGCGTACCATCGCGACCCATTCCCGGTTCCCGGCGCTGGCCGCGCTGGCCGGGACGCCGGTGCTGGTGATCGTCGGGGACAAGGACATGATCACGCCGATGACCCACTCGGAGGAGATCGTCCGGCGGCTGCCGCACGCCGAGTTCGTCAAGATCCAGGACAGTGGGCATGTGGTGATGCTGGAGCACGCCGACGAGGTCAACGCCGCGCTGACCCGGTTCCTCGACACCTGCGGGCGGGACGAGCGGTGAACCGCGTCCTCCTACCGACCGCCGCGGACACGCACACCTTCGGCCGGCGGCTGGCCGAGCTGCTGCGCGCCGGCGACCTGGTGCTGCTCACCGGCCCGCTGGGGGCCGGCAAGACCGCGCTGACCCAGGGGATCGGGGCCGGGCTGGGGGTGCTCGGCGACATCACCTCGCCGACGTTCGTGATCGCCCGGGTGCACCGGCCGGATCCGGTCGGCGGGCGTGGCGTGGCGCTGGTGCACGCCGATGCGTACCGCTTGGGCGACGCGAGCGACCCCCGGGCCGAGATCGACGACCTCGACCTGGACGCCTCGGTCGACGAGGCGGTGACCGTGGTCGAATGGGGTGAGGGGCTGGTCGAGCAACTGGCCGAGGCGCACCTGCGGATCCGGCTCGACCGGCGGGAGGACGACACCCGGGTGGCCGAGCTGGAGCCGGTCGGCGGCGACTGGGCGCAGCGGCTGGCTGCCCTGGGCCTGGCTGCCCTGGGCTGAAGGCTGTCGTACCCACTGCCTACAGTGCCCGGAAACGATCCGACCGGTGAAAGGCTGCTGATGCCCGACGACGTTGCCACCCTGGACCTGCTGGCGCTGCTGCCGGAGGATTGGCGGGCGGTGCTCACCCCGCATCTCGACCCGGCCCGCACGGCCGCGCTGAGCGAGTTCGTCGCCAAGGAGTACGCGGCCGGCACGGTCTTCCCGCCGGTCGAGGACCTGTTCTCCGCCTACCGGCTCTGCGCGCCGTCGGCCTGCCGGGTGCTGATCCTCGGGCAGGATCCCTACCACCGTGCGGGGCAGGCGCACGGGTTGAGCTTCAGCGTGCGCGAGGGGGTCTCCGTGCCGCCCTCCCTGCGCAACGTCTTCAAGGAGCTGGGCGAGGATCTGGGCGTGCCGAAGCCGCGCAGCGGCAACCTCGACGGCTGGGCGGCGCAGGGCGTGCTGCTGCTCAACTCGGTGCTCACCGTGCGGCAGGGCACCCCCGGTTCGCACGCCAACCGCGGGTGGGAGGAGTTCACCGACGCCACCATCCGGGCACTCGACGCCCTGGACTCGCGGGTGGTTTTCCTGCTCTGGGGCGGCTACGCGCGCAAGAAGGCCGCGCTGGTCACCAACCCGCAGCACGTGGTGCTGGAGGCGGGTCACCCCAGCCCGATGAACCCGCGCGGTTTCCTCGGCAGCCGCCCGTTCAGCGCCGCCAACAAGGCACTCGCCGACGCCGGCCTGCCCACCATCGACTGGGAGGGTTCAGCTGGCTGAGCGATTCCGGTAGCGGCGCAGCAGGTCGGCGGCGCGCGGGTCGGAGAGCTCCACCGCGACCAGCGGCACCACCTGGTAGGTCCGATCACCGTGGCGTACCTCGATCGGCTCGGGCAGCTCGTCGCACATGGCCGCCCGGATCTCGCCGAAACGGGTCAACCACCGGTGCGCGCCGGGCTCCTCCGGCTCCATCCGCAGCCCACCGTACTCACCCCACCGCTCGCTCCAGCGTTGGGCGTAGGCGGAGTCCAGCCACGCCGTGAAGGCGGCGGAGTCGCGCCAGCGCACGGCGATTTCGAACCCGTCGGCGGGCACGGGTGCGCCCTGGAGGATCGCCGCGGTGCTGCCAGTCAACAGGTACGGCAGGTCACCGAGCCGGTCCAACAGGCGGTCGAGGTTCAGTTCGTCGACACGGTCGGCCAATGGACGCGCCGCCAGGTCGGCCAGCCGGTCGTCGAGGTGTGCGTCGAGCGGCTCGACCGCCACCGAAAGCTGCCGCTCCAGGGCCTCGAAGACGCGCTCGACCAGCCGGATGCTGGGCAGCCGCCGACCCTTCTCGAGATTCGCCAAGGTGGCCTGCCCGACGCCCGCCAGGTCGGCCAGCGCGCGTTGGGTGAGCTGCTGGCGTTCCCGCTCGCGGCGGAGGGCGGTGGCGATCTGGGTGGCGAGCCGACTTCCGGTCATCCCCGGATGGTGGCGCATCCCGACGCTGCCTGAGGTAGCTCGGACGTATTCATGTCAGTTCGGTTCGGCCCCTGCGTCCGACAGCGAGGGCCCATGCTTCTTCCGGAGAGTCTGATTTCACAACGAAATAAATATTCCTCGGTGAAATCAGGACCGTCAGGCAATGTGAAGGTGTGCCGTCACGGAGCGTGACGGTCGGCCTGAGTCCGGACAGCAGGAGCGCCAGGCCGCCCAGGGCGGTGGGGCGCCAGGTCGGTGGGGCGGCAGGCGGTGGGGCGGCAGGCGGTGGGGCGGCAGGCGGTGGGGCGGTGGGGCGGCAGGCGGTGGGGCGGCAGGCGGTGGGGCGGCAGGGCGGTGGGCGGGGCGGCGTCGGGCGGATGGGCGTGCGGATAGGGTGGTTCATTGTGCTTGTACTCGTGGTGGACAGCTCGACCCCGGCGGTGACCGCAGCCCTGGTCGAGGTCACCGCGAGCGCGGTGACGACCCGGGCGCACCGGTGCACGGTCGACGCCCGTGCGCACGGCGAACTGCTCGCCCCGCAGGTCGACGCGGTCCTGGCCGACACCGGTGCCCGGCCGGCCGACCTGGGCGCGATCGTCGCGGGGCTCGGCCCCGGTCCGTTCACCGGGCTGCGGGTGGGGCTGGTCACCGCCGCCACCATGGGCCAGGTGCTCGGCATTCCCGCGTACGGCGTCTGCTCGCTGGACGCCATCGGCTACCCGGCGGCGGCCGGCGAGCCGGTGCTGGCGGCGAGCGACGCGCGGCGCCGGGAGATCTACTGGGCGGTCTACGACGGCGCTGGCCAGCGCGTCGTCGGGCCGGAGGTCGCTGCGCCCACGGCCGCCGCCGAACAGGCCCGCGCCCTGGCCGTCACCGCCGCGGTCGGCGACGGAGCGCACCGGTACGCCGACGCCCTCGGGCTGCCGCTGCGGCCCGAGCCGCGGTACCCGGACGCGAACGCCCTCGCCACCCTGGCCGCCGAGCGGATCCGCGCCGGTGCGCCCGGTGACCCGCTCACCCCGCTCTACCTGCGCCGTCCGGACGCGGTGGTGGCCACCACGCGCAAACCGGTCCTGCCATGAGTGAACCGCAGCGAGAGAGCCTGGTGCACCTGGCCCGGTTCCGCTGGTGGCACATCGACGAGGTGCTGCCGATCGAGGCGGATCTCTTCGGCGCCGAGCGGTGGTCCGCCGCGATGTTCTGGAACGAACTGTCGCACGGGCACTTCTACCGGGTGGTGACCGACGACGGCGGCGCGGTGCTCGGCTACGCCGGGCTCGCCGTGGCCCCGCCCGACGAGGCGTGGGTGCAGAACGTCGCGGTCCGGCGGGACGTCCAGCGCCGGGGGGTCGGGCGGCTGCTGCTGGAGGCACTGCTCGCCGAGGCCGCCCGGCAGGGCGTACGCGCCGTGCTGCTGGAGGTCGCGGCGGACAACGCGCCGGCCCAGCGGCTCTACGCGATGTACGGGTTCGAACCGATCGGCGTGCGGCGCGGCTACTACCAACCGAGCAACACCGACGCGCTGGTGATGCAGCGCATCCAGGACTGAGACTTCCATGGCTGACGAACCACTGATCCTCGGCATCGAGACCTCGTGCGACGAGACCGGCGTCGGCGTCGTACGCGGGCACACCCTGCTCGCCGACGCGCTCGCGTCCAGCGTGGACCAGCACGCCCGGTTCGGTGGGGTGGTGCCCGAGGTGGCCAGCCGGGCGCACCTGGAGGCCATCGTGCCGACCATGGAACGGGCGCTGACCAGCGCGGGCGTCACCCTCGCCGACGTCGACGCGATCGCGGTCACCGCCGGTCCCGGCCTGGCCGGCGCACTGCTGGTCGGGGTGGCGGCGGCCAAGGGGTACGCGGTCGCCGCCGAGAAGCCGGTCTACGGCGTCAACCACCTGGCCGCGCACGTCGCGGTGGACACCCTGGAGCACGGTCCACTGCCCGAGCCGGCGATCGCGCTGCTGGTCTCCGGCGGGCATTCGTCCCTGCTGCTGGTCGACGACCTGGCCCGGGGCGTGACGCCGCTCGGCGCCACCATCGACGACGCGGCCGGTGAGGCGTTCGACAAGATCGCCCGGCTGCTCGGCCTGCCGTTTCCGGGCGGGCCGTACATCGACCGGGAGGCCCGGGTCGGCGACCCGGCGGCCATCGCCTTCCCGCGCGGGCTGACCGCCGCCAAGGACCTCGCCGCACATCGCTACGACTTCTCCTTCTCGGGCCTGAAGACCGCGGTGGCTCGCTGGGTGGAGGCACGGCAGCGGGCCGGCGAGCCGGTCCCGGTCGCCGACGTCGCCGCGTCCTTCCAGGAGGCGGTCTGCGACGTGCTGGTCGGGAAGGCGCTGGACGCCTGCCGTACCAACGGCATCGAGACCCTGGTGATCGGCGGGGGAGTGGCGGCCAACTCGCGGTTGCGGGCGATGGCGGAGCAGCGGGCCGCCCGGCACGGCATCCGGGTACGCGTCCCTCGACCGGGACTGTGCACCGACAACGGCGCGATGGTGGCGGCGCTCGGCTCGCACCTGGTCGCCGCCGGTGTCGCGCCGAGCCGGCTCGACCTGCCTGCGGATTCGGCCATGCCGCTGACCACGGTCAGCGTCTGAGGGAGGACGGGAACGTGATCGTACGGATGTGGGAGGCGCGGGCGGAGCCGTACGGCGTCGCCGACCTGATCACCTGGGTCTGTGACACCGCCCTGCCCGAGTTCGAGCACGACCCGCTGCACCTGTCCAGCGAGGTGTTCTCCTCCACCGACCACCGGGTCGTGGTGATCTCGAAGTGGCGCAGCAGCCCCCGGCCGCTGCCCGAGCCGCCGGTGATGCTGCTCGCCCGGCCTGCGCACTCCTGGGACTTCACCCAGGTCGACCGCTGAGCCTCAGCGGATGGTCACCGTGGTGGTGGCGGTGGACCGGTGGATCTCGCTGGTCCGGGCGGTGATCCGCAGCGTCCAGTCACCGGGCACCGGAAAGTGGATCTCGGCGCTGCCGTGGTGCGGCTCCAGCGCGAAGACCCCGACGGTGATCGGCTCGATGCCCGCCTCCGGCAGGGCGGCGGTGATGGTCCACTCCGCCACCGGCAGTTCCTTCGCCTCGGGTGTGTAGACGTAGGCGTGCAGGCTGTTCGCCGTGCCGGCGGCCGCCGGGTAGACGTCGAACTGGAGCGTGAACAGGTCGGTGGTGAGCGACTGCGCGACGCCCTCCCGGGTCACCCCGGCCGCCGCCGTGCCGGCCGTACGGCCGGGCGGGGTCTGCACGAGCACCGCGGTCAGCGCCAGCACCACCGCCGTCGCCGCGAGTTCGACGCCGGCCGCCCGGGCGACCCGTCGGGGTTGGCCGGCGGCGACCTGCCGGCGGATCAGCCGCCGTTGCCAGGCCGCGACGGCCAGGACGCCGGCCAGCAGCGCGGCCTTGGCGCAGAGCAGGCGGCCGTACGTGCTGCCGAGCAGGGCCGACGGCCGGCCGAGTTCGATCGCGGCCTGGATGACCCCGGCGGTGACGAGCCAGGCCACGGCCAGCGTGGCCGCCCTCGACCAGGCCGGCAGGATCCGGGCGAGGACCCGCTCGTGGGTGCCCCGGAGCAGGAACATGGTGAGGGCGAGCAGCCCACCCAGCCAGACGGTGACCCCGGCGATGTGCACGGTGGTCAGCACGATGCTCACCGGCGGCACCCGCGAGGCGACCGGATGCCCGGCGACCGGCCAGGTGACCAGTCCGGCCACGCCCACCGCCAGCAAAGCTCCGATACGCGGCCGGCCGGCGGTGCCCCGGGTGACCGCCGGCAGCAGCGCCCCGGCCAGGCCGACCAGCGCCAGCCGTACCGCCAGCACCACCCCGATGTCGCTGTCCGCGACCGCGCGGAGGTCGGCCGGGGACACCTGCCCGAGCGGGGCACCGACCACCTGCGCGGCCTGCCCGACCCAGGTGCCCAGCGTGGCGGCGGCGACCAGGCCGAGCCCGACCAGCGCCGTGACCGTCGCGCCCCGCCGGGCCCGGCGGCGGGGCCACATGGTCGCCGCGAGCAGCGGCGGGCCGACCGCCAGGAGCAGACCCAGGTACCCGACGAACTTGGCGACGGGCACCAGTGCCCCGGCCGGTGACTCGGACTCCGCCGCGGCCGGCAGCGGCGGGGTCGCCGAGGGTGCCCCGGCGGCGAAGGTGAAGCTCCCGGCGACCGGATGGCTGTCCGCCGAGATGACGCGGTAGCTGACCAGGTAGGTGCCGAGTGGCCGGTCGGAGGCACGAAGCGCGATGCGCATGGTCCGGTCCCGGACCTCCGGATCGCCGACGTTGATCCGTTTGCCGTCGGGCGCGAGAACCTGCACCCGGCCGGGGACGGCGGCGATCGGCTCGCTGAAGGTCACCAGCACCTCGCGCGGTGCGTAACCGAGGACCTCGTCGCGCAGCGGGGTGGTGGCCACCACGACGGCGTGGGCCGCCGCCGGGCCGGCGGGGACCAGGGCGGCGCACAGGGCGGCCAGGATCAGCCCGAGCAGGGCAGCGGCTCGGGTACGGGTCGCCATCGGTCGGGGCTAGCTGCGGCGGAGCATGCGGTACGAGAGGAAGCCGCCGGTGCCGAGCGCACCGAGGAAGATCACCCAGATCAGGGTGTTGTTGATGCCGATCTGCGGGCCGGTGTTGGCCGATGCGGCGGCGAGCAGGCCGTCGTTGCCCGGCGCGGGCAGCGCCGCGGGCGGCAGCTCGGCCCAGCGGACCAGGCCGGTGCTCTCCAGCATCGTCATGTGGTCGCCGACGAAGGTGTTGGTCGCGTTGGCCAGGTCACGGATGACCGGGTTGCGGGTGCTGGCCCGGACCGCGCTGACGACCGGGAAGATCTTGCCGTGGGCGACCCGCAGGCGGGTGACGAAGATCTGGTCGAAGCGGGCGCCGGTGGCGTTCTTCATCTCGGTCAGCCAGCCCTGCTGCTCCGCGGTCGGCACGTTCGGAATGGTGGCGCCGAGCTTGTTGGCGGCCTCCACGGTGAGCCGGTCCAGTTCCTCGTGCTGCCGGGCGATCTCCGCACCGATCTCCCGGACCACCCGCGACTGCCCCTTCTCGGCGGCCATCTGCCCGGCCGGCATCTCCCACAGCCCGGCCAGCCGCACACCGTCGAGCAGGGCCTGGTCGGCGGCGTTGAGTTGCTGGCCGGCAGGCGCGGCCAACGCCGCGCCGGGCAGCACGACGAGGGCTGCGGCGATCGTGGTGAGCAGCACCGCCAGGCGACGGGACCGGTTGCCCTGCCGGCGACGAGCGGAATCCAGCGGTGCCATGTCTGCGGTGCCTCCTCGGTCGGGAACCGATCGTCTACGAGACGGGCGTCCGCACCCGCCGGCCGCCCGTCCGCACACTGGTACGGATCGTCCGGCCGATCAGTTCACCGTTCCCGAAACCGGCTCGCGACCGGGGTCAGCCGACGTCGAGCGGGTCGGCGAGCAACCGCTCGAAGGCCAGTTCGGCGGCGCCGATCAGGGCGGCGTCCTCACCGAGCTGCGGCGTACGCAGCCGTACGTGCTCCAGGCAGGCGGGCAACCCGTTGGAATTGAGCCGACTGCGCACCTGGGCGGCGGCGGCCAGGTACAGGTCGCGCATGGTGCCGCCGAAGATGACCATCTCCGGATTGAAGATGTTGACCAGGTTGGCCAAGCCGAAGCCGAGCCAGTCGCCGGCCTGGCGTACCGCGGTCTGGGCCCGGGCATCGCCGCGGCCGGCGGCGTCGAAGACCGCCAGCATCGCCTCCCGGCCCCGGGCGTCGGATCGACCGGTGGCCCGGAGCAGCGCGTGCTCGCCGATCTCGGTCTCCCAGCAACCCCGGTTGCCGCATTCGCAGCGCACCCCGTCGCGGGCCACCACCATGTGCCCGACCTCGCCGCTGTAGCCGCCGTGCCCGGTCAACCGCCGCCCGCCGGCGATGATCCCGGCGCCCACCCCGACATCGCCGTAGAGGTAGATGACGTTGTCGCAGCCGGCCGCCACGCCACGGGTGTGCTCGGCGAAGGCCGCCACGTCGGCCACGTTGCCGACCGTCACCGGCACGTCGACGCCGAGTTCCGCACCGAGCGCCGTGCCGATCGGCTCGTCCACCCAACCGGTGGTCGGGCCGAGCCGGACCAGCCCGTCGTCGCGGCGCACCATGCCGCAGACCGCTACCCCGGCGCCGACGCAGACGGCCCCCTCCGGCAGCGCGTACCGCATCTCCTTGACCGCCCCGGCCAGCAGCGGCGCGGCCTCCGCGGCGGTGAGGCCGCGCGGCCGGTCCAGCTCCCGGCGGTCGAGCACCGCACCGCCGAGGCCGACCCGCGCGGCGCGCAGCCGGTCCACCTCGATGCTGTACGCGTACGCGAAGATCCGCTCCGACTCGGGCCGGACGACCAGCGACGGTCGTCCGGCCCGGCCGGTTTCCTTGGGCGCACCCTCGGTCACCAGGCCGGCGGTGGCGAGGTCGGCGGTGAGCGCACCGATGGTGCTCCGGTTCAGCCCCAGCGTGTTCGTCAGCTCGGCGCGCGTGGTGGCACCGTGCACGTGCACGTGGCGCAGCAGGGCGCCGAGATTCTGCCGGCGGATCTCGTCCTGGCTCGGTCCTACGCGCATCGGGGCTTACTACTTTCGGTGGTGCGGATCAGCGGTTGCCGGTCGCGGCGGCTCGTCGTCGGGACAATGCGTCAACGGTTGCGGCCGCGAGCAGGATCACGCCGGTGAAGACGTACTTCTCGCCCGAGCTGGAGTTCAGCAGGCCCATGCCATTCTCGATCACCGCCACCACGGCGCCGCCGAGGACCGCGTCGAGGACCCGGCCCTTGCCGCCGAAGAGGCTGGTGCCACCGATCACCGCTGCGCCGACGGCGTAGAGCAGCACGTTACTGCCACCGGTGTTCGGGTCGACGGAGTTGGCCCGGCTGGCGGCGACGATGCCACCGATCGCGGCCATGGTGGAGCAGATCACGAAGACCGAGATGCGGATCCGGTCGACGTTGATGCCGGCCCGGCGGGCGGCCTCCCGGTTACCGCCGACCGCGTAGATGTGCCGGCCGTAGCTGGTCCGCTTGAGCACGAAGGTCCAGAACACCAGCAGCACGGCGATGATCGGCACGACGATCGGAACGCCCTTGAGCGAGGCGATCAGCACGCTGCGGCTGCGTTCCAGGTTGAGCACGTAGACGGCGAGGCCGAGCACGAGGGCCAGCACACCGATGCGGACCAGCACCACCACGAGCGGGTCGTTGACCAGGCCGCGAGCGGCGCGCTTGCGGTAGCGCGCCAACTGCACGGCGGCGAACCCGGCGACCGCGAGCGCGAACAGCGCCCAGCCGAGGACCGGTGGCAGGTTGCGGTTGGCGATCGCGACCAGCACCGGGTCACGCACCGAGATGTTCTTGCCTTCCTCCATCAACAGCAGCACCACGCCCTGGAGGGCGAGGAAGGCGGCGAGGGTGACCACGAAGGAGGGGATGCCGACCTTGGCGACCAGGGCGCCGAGGATGGTGCCGATCACCACGCCGGTGACCACGGCGGCGAGCACCGCGACGTACCAGGGGTAGCCCAGCACGGTGACCACGTTGGCCAGCACCGCCGCGCAGACGCCGCTGGCGAAGCCGGCCGACAGGTCGATCTCACCGAGCAGCAGGACGAAGACCAGGCCCATCGCGATCAGTGTGACCGCCGCCCCCTGGGTGAACAGGTTGGCGAAGTTGCCGGCGGTGAGGAACGTGGGCCGCGCGATCGAGAAGATCACGCAGAGGGTGACGAGGCCGAGCACGGCGGGCAGCGCCCCGAGGTCGCCGCCGCGTACCCGGCGCAGGTAGTCGCGGACATGGCCGCCGACGGTGGGCGACGGCGTCACGGCGGCCGGCCCCTCCTGCTGGACAACGGTGGTGCTCATGTGAGGTCTCCCGTGGTGCTGCTGGCCGGTGTGCCGTGGTCGCCGTTGGCCGGTTCGGTGGCGAGCCCGAGTTCGCCGGTGCGACCGGCGGTGATCAGCTCGACCACCTGGGCGTGGGTGATGTCGGTGGTCTTCACCTGGGCGACCATCTGGCCGAGGTAGAGCGCGGCGATCCGGTCGGAGACGGCGAAGACGTCGTTCATGTTGTGCGAGATGAGCACGACGGCCAGGCCGTTGTCGGCGAGCCGGCGGACCAGTTCGAGCACCTGGGCGGTCTGCGCGACGCCGAGCGCGGCGGTCGGCTCGTCCAGGATCACCAGCTTGCTGTTCCAGAGCACCGCCTTGGCGATCGCCACGGTCTGGCGCTGGCCGCCGGAGAGGCTGGAGACGTGCTGGCGCAGCGACTTGACGGTGCGTACGGAGAGCCCGGCCAGGGTCTCCGCGGCCATCTGTTCCATCGTCGGCTCGTCGAGGATGATCCCGCTGCGCTTTTCCCGGCCGAGGAACATGTTCTGCACGATGTCGAGGTTGTCGCAGAGGGCAAGGTCCTGGTAGACGACCTCGATGCCGAGCCCGGCGGCGTCCCGCGGGTTGTTGATGTTCACCGGCCGGCCGTCGAAGACGAACTGTCCGGCGTCGGTGGGGTGGATGCCGCTGATGCACTTGACCAGGGTCGACTTGCCGGCGCCGTTGTCGCCGACGAGCGCGGTCACCTCGCCCGGGTACGCGGCGAAGGCGACATCGCGCAGCACCTGGACGGGACCGAAACTCTTGTCGATCCCGCGGAGCTCCAGCAGGGGAGTCGCGGACACGGGGGTCTCCTTTTCACGGAGGGGAGATCGGGGCCCGTCCAGCGGCGTCGCGCCGCCCGGCACGGGGTTGCCGTGCCGGGCGGCGCCGCCTGGGCGGGGGTGCGGTCAGCTGATGCCCGCGTCGGTGCAGAGCTTGGCGAAGTCGGCGGTGCAGACCTCGTCCTTGGTCACGAAGCCGTCGGCGATGACGTCCTTGACGGTGTCCTTGTAGATCGCGACCGGGGTGAGCAGGACCGCCGGCACGTCACGGCCGCCCTCCGGGTCCTTCACCGTCTGGCCGGTCTCCTTCCGCTCGCCCTTGGCCAGCGCGATGGCCAGCTCGGCGGCGGCGTCCGCCTCCTTCTTGACCGCCTTGTAGACGGTCATGCACTGGTCACCCGCGAGGATGTTCTGCAGGCCCTGCGGGGTGGCGTCCTGGCCGGTCACCGGGACCTTGCCGTTGAGGTTGTTCTTCTTCAGCACCGAGATGGCCGCGTTGCCGAGGCCGTCGTTCGCGGCCAGCACGCCGTCGATCTTGCCGCCGGTCTGGGTCAGCATCTGCTCGAAGAGCGTGGCGCCCTTGGCGTTGTCCCAGTCCGGGACGTCCTGGTCCGGGCCCTTGGTGTACTCGTTGGAGTCGAACTTCGGCTTGAGCACCGAGTCGTACCCGTTCTTGAACAGGGTGGCGTTGTTGTCGGTCGGGGAGCCGTTGAGGTACGCCACGACCGGGTTCTTCGCGCCCTGGTCGGTCAGGCACTTGGCCAGGCCCTCGCCCTGGAGCTTGCCGACGGCCTCGTTGTCGAAGCTGACGTAGTACTCCGCCGAGCCGCCGAGGGTGAGGCGGTCGTAGTCGATGGTGGCGACGCCCTGCGACTTTGCCTTGTCGAGGACGGCCTTGCCGGTGCCGGAGTC
>NZ_JBFBAO010000037.1:0-30325 GCF_040682255.1 Micromonospora sp. NPDC051296
GTCGTCTGCATCTGGGGGTTCGGCTTCAACGACGACGGCCGCCCGTTCGCCCCGGCGCCCTGCCTCGACGTGGTGCAGTGGTTCAAGGGGCACGCTCACCGCGCTCGGCACGGTCGCCACGCTCGGCGGCCCGCTCACCGCGCTCGGCACGCTCACCGCGCTCGGCACGGTCGCCACGCTCGGCACGGTCGCCACGCTCGGCACGGTCGCCACGCTCGGCGGTCCGCTCGCCGCGCTCGGCCCGGTCGGCGGTCCGCTCGGCCCGTTCACCGCGGTCGCGACCGGTCCGGCCCTCGGCCCGCTCGCCGGCTTCGGCGGCAGCCTCCTCGGCCCGGGGCTCCGCCACGGCGGCCCGGCTGCGCCGGGTCCGGGTACGACCCTCGGCCTCCACGCTCGCCGCGGGCTGCTCGGCACGCCGTTCGGCCTCCGGCCGCTCACCCGCCTCGCGTACCTCCGCGTGGACCTCCTCGCGAACCGGGGCGGCGGCCGCCGCGACCTCGGCCCGTGGTCGAGGGGCCCCGGCAGCGCCGCCCTGCCGCTCGGTGATCGCGCTGATCAGCTCACCCTTGCGCATGCGAGCCGTGCCCGAGATGCCGAGCGACGCGGCCAGGCTCTGCAGCTCCGGCAGCAGCATCGCCGACAGGCCGGTGCCGCTGCGCCGGCGGCGGGCAGGGGCAGCTGTGGTGGCATCGCCAGCGACGTTGGAAACATCCGACGTCACGTCGGTGGTGTCGCTCAATGGATTCCTTCCCTCGATAGGCCGGGACTGCCCGGAATCGACTAACAGGTGGCCGGGCGGCCTCGGTGCACCCGCCTCGCATGACGCTTTGCGGGAGTCTGTGACACAGCAGCCGGTCGGTCGCCCGACCCACCAGGGAGCCGGTGAGCGGGTTTCGCCGTCTGCGGCGACCGGTGAAGACTGCGGTGCGGCGTGGGCCTAGGCAGGGGTGACGGGCTTACCGCCGAAAGCTTCGGGGGTGCGCCGACCCGCAGGAGATCGCATGCTTCGCGGCTGTGCTAAGTCTAGAGCGTAATCAACTCTTCCGACCTGCGGCAACAGGGTCCCGCTCCGCGTGTCCGAGTCTACCCCGCTCGACCTGTGCGCCGCTTACGTCTATCGGCAACCGCAGGACTTGCCAATCTGTTCCCGCGTTGAAGCCTTCGGGCAGGTCAGACAGGGCAAGCACAGTCGGGCCGGCCCCACTGACCACGGCCGCCACACCGGTCCCGCGCAGGGCAGCGACCAGGGCCGCCGTGCCGGGCATCGAGGGCGCGCGGTAGTCCTGGTGCAGCCGGTCGACGGTGGCCGGCAGCAACAGCGCCGGCTGCGCGGTCAGCGCGTGCACCAGCAGTGCCGACCGGCCGGCGTTGAACGCGGCGTCGGCGTGCGGCACGGTCGCCGGCAGCGCCGCGCGGGCGGACGCGGTCAGGCCGCGCTCGGCGGGTACGAAGACCGTCGGGTGTACGCCGTCGGCCACCGGCAGCGCCACCGCCCGCGCGCCGGAGGGTTCCGTCCAGGCCACCGTGAAGCCGCCGAGCAGGCAGGGCGCGACGTTGTCCGGATGCCCCTCGAGCTGCGCGGCCAGCCGCAGCGCGGCAGCGGCGTCGAGCCGGAGCTCCCCGTCGGGCACCAACGCCCGGGCCAGCAGCACGCCGGCGACGATCGCCGCCGAAGAGGACCCGAGCCCCCGGGCCTGCGGGATGCGGTTCACGCACTCCACCGCCAGCCCCGGCGGCTGCCCGCCGAGTACGTCGAAGGCCGCCCGCATGGCGCGTACCACCAGGTGCCCGTCATCGACCGGCAGGTCGCCGGCGCCCTCCCCGGTCACCGACACCGTGACGTCGCCGGACGTCACCTCGGCGGCCACGTCGTCGTAGAGCGCGAGGGCGAGTCCCAGGGCGTCGAAGCCGGGGCCCAGGTTCGCGCTGGTGGCGGGGACCCGGACCCGGACCGGGCCGGCGGCGAATGTGGTCGGCACGCGCCCATGCTAGGGCCCGGACCCGGCCGGCCGGACCACCACCCGTCTCCCGGGGCGGCGCCGGGCCGCTACGGCACCGTGGTGCCCTGCGGCGCGGCGGCTGCCGGCGTGGTGAGCGAGAGCCGCCGGGTGGCGATCCGCCAGCCGACCGCGTAGGTCAGGGTGACCAGGCCGCAGCCGGCCAGCACGACCCGCACGTCCACCACGTCCACCACGGCCGCCACCACGAGCTGGCTGACGGAGATCGCCAGGGTCGCCAGCATCATGTCGGTGGCGAAGACCCGGCCCCGCAACCGGTCCGGCACCTCACCCTGCAACGCGAAGTTCGACATCACCCAGTTGCTGCCGCCGGCGAAGTGCGCCACGAAGACCAGCACCAGCACCAGCGGGAACCAGGACACCACCGAGGTGCCGAGGTAGGCCAGCCCGTAGGCCGACATGGACAGTGCCAGCCCCGGCAGCAGCCAGGCCCGGTTGGTCAGCACCCGGCGCATCAGGATCGGGCCGACCAGTGCGCCCGCGCCGCGTACCGCGAACAGCAGACCGGCCCCCACCGGGCCGACCGCGTACACCCCGGCGAGCAGCGGGAAGACGGTCAGCACGCCATTGCCCAGGCCGACGGCCGACTTCACCGTCACCAGCGCCAGCACCCGCGGTCGGTGCCCGATGTAGCCCAGTGCCTCGCGGATGGCCGTCCAGGTCTGCGGCGGCGCGGCACCCCGCTCGCGCGGGGCCTGCAACGGCCGTCGGATGAGCGTGGCCAGGCCCGCGGCGACCACCAGGCCCACCGCGCCGACCCAGAAGCAGACGTACGGCCCGGCGGCGGCGCTGAGCACGCCGCCGAGCGACGCGCCGACGATGGTCATCGTGCCCCAGGCCGACCCGGCCACCGCGTTGCCCGCCGCCAGTTCCTCCGGGTCGAGCACGTTCGGCAGGGCGGCCTGCGCCGCCGGCGAGTAGAACGCCTTGGCCACCGCGACCACGCCGATGCCCAGCATCGCCAACCAGGCCGTGTCGGCGCTGCGTACGCCGAGCAGCAGCAGGACGCCGACCAGCGCCGCGACGTTCGCGATGATCATAATCTTGCGGCGGTCGAACCGGTCCGCGATGGTGCCGGTGTACGGCAGCAGCAGCGCCACGATGCCGGTGTCCACGGCGAGCACCAGGGCACCCCACACCCCGCTGCCGGTCAGTTTCGGCAGCAGCACGAGCAACGGCACCATGACGAACCAGTCGGCGCCGAAGACCACCAGCTCGGCCAGGAAGAGATTGCGGAAGTTCCGGTTGCGGGTGAGGACCGAGAGGGTGGACGCCACGAGGCGGACCCTACCCGGCCGTCCTCGGCGGTTGAGTCGCAGCGCGGACAGCGACACCGTCGGGCGGACGGGCGGCCGCGTTGCTCGTGTTAACAGGGGCCCCCTGCTATACCGCAGGCGTTAACAGGGGGCCCTTCCTTACACGGACTACTCGGTGGGCGGGAACGGCGAGTTGCGGCTCTTCGGCAGCCGGAGCACCTCGAACTGGTCGGTGCCCTCGATCAACGCGCCGGAGGGCGCCGCCGGCACCGGCCGGCTCGCCGGCTTCCGGTCCTCGGTCGCCGTCGCACCCACCGGAACCCGCTCGACCGCGTCCGGCCTTCGGCCGCTGGGGCTCGCCGCACCGGCGTCCGGCTCCCCGCCCGCGGGTGCCCCACCGGAGCGACTCCGGCGCCAGGCGCGCAGCGACTCCTTGGCGTCCTCCACCATCGCGTACAGCGTGGGCACCAGGATCAGCGTGAGCAGGGTGGAGCTGAGCAGCCCGCCGATCACCACGATCGCCAACGGCCGGGAGATGAAGCCGCCCTCACCGGTGAGCCCGAAGGCCATCGGCGTCAGCGCGAAGATGGTGGCGATCGCGGTCATCAGGATCGGGCGCAGCCGATGACGCCCGCCCTCGACCACCGCCTCCCGCACGCCGAGCCCCTGGGCCCGGTACTGGTTGACCAGGTCCAGCAGCACGATGGCGTTGGTCACCACGATGCCGACCAGCATGAGCACGCCGATCAGCGCCGGCACGCTCAGCGCGGTGCCGCTGACCAGCAGCAGGGCGACCGCGCCGGTGGCCGCGAACGGGATGGAGACCAGCAGGATCAGTGCCTGGACCACGCTGCGGAACGTCGCCATCATGATCAGGAACACGATCGCGATCGCGGCCAGCACGGCCAGGCCCAGGTCGGCGAAGGTCTCCCGCTGCTCGGCGCTGACGCCGCCGAGGGTGAGCGTGGCACCCGGTACGTCGATCGCGTCGAGCCGGCTCTGCAGCTCCGTGCTGATCGCGCCGAGGTCGGAGCCGGTGACCGTGCCGGTCACCGAGACGCTGCGCTCACCGTCGATCCGCCGGACCTGCTGCGGCCCCTCGGCCTGCGTGACGTCGGCGATATCGGCCAGCTTCACCGGGCCGACCGGGAGCGCGCGCAGGTCCTCCACCGTCACCGGCGGCTGCGCCGACAGCCGCAGCACCACGTCCCGGGCACCGCCGTCGAGGCTCACCTGGCCCAGTGGCGTACCGCGGAACGCCTGCGCGACCAACTGCCCGACCGCGGCCTCGGTGAGCCCGGCCCGGCTGGCGGCGTCCCGGTCCACGGTCACGTCGACGCGCGGCACCCGGTCGGCCAGCGTGGTCGAGACGTCCTCGACGCCCCGGATGCCGGCCAACGCCGCCTCGGCCTGCTGGGCGGCCCGCGCCAGCACCTCCGGGTCGGCGGCCCGGACCACCACGGCCAGCTCGTTGGCGGAGGCGCCGCCCTGCCCGGCCGGGAAGGTGATCTCGCCGGCCGCCGGGCCGAGCACCCCGAACCGGTCCCGCAGGATGTCGCGCATCTGCTTGGCGTCGGTGGCGCCGCCGAGCCGCAGCGAGTAGCTGGCCACGTTGTTGCCGGCGCTGCCGGCCCAGGGCGTGTTCCCACCCCCGGCGGTGACCTGGTACGACTCCACGCCCGGCGTACTGGCCAGCACCGACTCGACCTCGCGGGCCGCCGCGTCGGTGCCGGCCAGCCCGGTGCCCACCGGCAGCTCCTGCCGGATGTTGAGGGTGTCCTGGCCGGAGTCGTCCAGGAAGTTGGTCTCCAGCTGACGGGCCAGGCCGAAGGTGCCGGCCAACACGAGCAGGCCCGCCGCCAGGGTCGCCAAGCGGTACGCCCGCCGCCCGGTGGCGAACCGGATGACCGGCAGGTACGCCCGCTGCAGCGGGCTGCGCAGCTCGCGCTGCTCGGCGGCCTGGCGGATCGCGGCGCCGTCCGCCCCCGCCACCGGCTTGAGGAACCAGTACGCGAGCACCGGGATCACCGTCAGCGAGACCAGCAGCGAGGCGAGCAGCGCCACGGTGACCGTGATCGCGAACGGCGCGAACAACTGCCCGACGAAGCCGCCGACCAGTGCGATCGGGGCGAAGACGGCCACCGTGGTCAGCGTGGACGCGGTGACCGCACCGGCCACCTCACGGACGGCGGTGAGGATCGCCTCCCGCTTCGGCTCGCCGTAGGTCAGGTGGCGCTTGATGTTCTCCAGCACCACGATCGAGTCGTCCACCACCCGGCCGACCGCGACCGTCAACGCACCGAGCGTGAGCAGGTTGAGCGAGTAGTCGCCGATCCACAGTGCGAGCAGCGCGACCACCACCGACAGCGGGATGGAGACCGCGGTGACCACCGTGGAGCGCACCGACAGCAGGAACACCAGGATGACCACCACGGCCATGATCAGACCCAGCAGACCCTCGGTGCTCAGCGTCTCGATGGACTTCTCCACGAACGGGGCCTGGTCGAGCACGACGGTCAGCTCGGCACCGGTGGCGGCCCGCAGGTCGGCGAGCCGGTCCCGGACAGCGTGCGAGATCTCCACCGCGTTGCCGCCCGGATCCGCGGTGACCGCGATGCCCAGGCTCTCCAGGCCGTTGGTACGGGTGATCGCGGTGGCCGGGGCGAGCTGCTCCTCGACCGTGGCGACGTCGCCGAGACGGACCGGGCCGGCCTTGCCGGCGGGCGGGGCGACGACCACCCCGCGCAGCTCGTCCAGCGTGGTCAACGGGGTGCCGACCTGCACCGGCAGCGTCCGCTCACCGTCGAGCACGGCACCGGCCGGCACCGCCACCCCGCTGGCCTTCAGCGCGGTGCCGATCGCCGTCGGCTGCACCTTGGCCTTGGCCAGCTTCGCCGGATCCGGCATGATCACCATGAGGTCGTCCCGGACACCGGTCAGCTCGGCGCTCCGGACACCCTCGATCGCCTCCAGCTCCGGCACCACGGTGTCCCGCAGCTTCCCGGCCAGGGCCCGTTCGTCGCCGCCACCGGTCGCGGCCAGCACCACGGCCGGCAGGTCGTCGGTGCTGCCCGCGATCACCTGCGGGTCGACGCCCTCGGGTAGCCGGGTGCGGTTCAGCGCGGTCTGCATCTTGCTGACCACGTCGTCCAGGTCGGTGCCGAACTCGTACTGCACCTGGATGGTGGTCAGGCCCTCACGGGAGGTCGAGATCACGGTGTCGAGCGCGGGGATGCCCCGCAGGCTGTTCTCGATCGGCTCGGTCACCTGGGACTCGACGACCTCCGGCGCGGCGCCGGGGTACGGGGCCACGATGAACGCGGCGGGAAACTCCAGCGATGGCAGGAGTTGCTGCTTCAGCGACGGCACGGCGTACGCACCGAACGCCGTGGTCACCACCGCGATGAGGGCTACCAGCCCCCGGTTGGCGAGGCTGAATCTGGCGAGCAGCGACATCGGCGAGGCTCACTCCTGGGGGAGACGGTCGAGGGATACGAGCAGTCTGCCCGATCCGGTCAGTCCGCCCGATTCCGGGGCGGGACCCGTCTCAGCGGTGCCGATCCGCAGCGACGCCACCAGGTCCCGGTACAGCTCGTCGGCGCCCAACAGGGTCGGGTGGTCACCGACGGCGCGGATCCGGCCACGGTCCATCACGACGATCTGGTCGGCGTCGAGCACGGTCGACAGCCGATGGGCGATGGTGATCACCGCGCCGACCTCGGCCCGTTGCCGGACACACCGGCCGACCGCCGCCTCGCGATGCGCTGCCGCTCGCCGCCGGAGACCGTGGTGGCGGTCAACGGCGTGTCCAGCCCGAGGTCGAGTGAGCCCACCTTGTCGTGCAGGTCGACCGCGCGCAGCGCGGCCCACAGCTCGTCGTCGGTGGCGTCCGGATGGGTTATGCGCAGGTTGTCGTGGTGCCGGGTACGACCGGCGCCTCCTGCTCGACGTAGGCCAGCCGGCCGCGGCCTGGCTGGAGTCCGTTCTCTGGTCCCAGCTGTATACCGGCTGGAGCTACCTGGCCGAACACGACGTGTCCCGGGACGAGGTGCTCGGCCTGGTCACCCGTACCGTCGCCCGCGCGGTCGCGCCCCGCCGCTGACCAAGGCCGCCCGGCCGGCTCCCGCCGCCCCTGGGCGAGCTGCCGGCTGTCGTGGCGTCAGGCGAGGTCGAGGGAGCGGGCGGCGGCGAGCGGGTCGTTGGCGATGGTGACCGGGACGGGAGCGGTGGAGATGGCCCACTCCGGGTCCTTCAGGCCGTGGCCGGTGACCGTGCAGACCACGGTGGACCCGGCCGGCACCCGGCCGGCGGCGGACTGCTGGAGCAGGCCGGCCACGCTGGCCGCGCTGCCCAGCTCGACGAAGACACCGACCTCCCGGGCCAGCAGCCGGTACGCCGACAGGATCTCCCGGTCGGTGACCGCCTCGATCAGGCCGCCCGAGGCGTCCCGCGCGTCCAGCGCCTTCGTCCAGCTCGCCGGGTTGCCGATGCGGATCGCGGTGGCGATGGTGGACGGCTCGCGTACCGCCTGCCCGGTCACGATCGGCGCGGCGCCGGCGGCCTGGAAGCCGTACATCTTCGGCGCCCGGGTGGCGTTGCCCGCCGCCAGGTCCTCGGAGTAGCCCATCCAGTACGCGGAGATGTTGCCGGCGTTGCCCACCGGCAGGCAGTGGATGTCCGGCGCGTCGCCGAGCGCCTCGACGATCTCGAACGCCGCCGTCTTCTGGCCGTGCAACCGGTCGATGTTGACCGAGTTGACCAGGGCCACCGGATAGTCCTGGGCGAGCTTGGCGGCCAGCGCCAGGCAGTCGTCGAAGTTGCCGTTGACCTGGAGCAGCTTGGCGCCGTGCACCAACGCCTGGGCCAGCTTGCCCAGCGCGATCTTGCCCTGCGGCACCAGCACCGCGCAGGTCACCCCGGCGCGGGCCGCGTACGCGGCGGCCGAGGCGCTGGTGTTGCCCGTGGAGGCGCAGATGATGGCCTTGTTGCCGGCCTCGACCGCCTTGGAGACGGCCATCGTCATGCCCCGGTCCTTGAACGAGCCGGTGGGGTTGGCGCCCTCCACCTTCAGGTACACGTCGCAGCCGAGCCGGGCGGACAGCACCGGCGCGGGCAGCAGCGGCGTGTTCCCCTCGTGCAGGGTGACGATGGGCGTGGCGTCGGTGACCGGCAACCGGTCCCGGTAGGCGTCGATCAGGCCCCGCCACATGTCGCTCTCCTCGCCTCGCTGGCTCATCAGATGCCGCCCTCGACCCGCAGCACGCTCGCCACCGATCGGACGATGTCCAGTCCGCGCAGCTCGCGGACGGTCGCCGCGAGCGCCGCGTCCGGTGCCACATGGGTCACGATCACCAGGATCGCGTCGCCGCCGTCGCCGCCGGTGCCGCCGCCCGCCGGCCCCTGGCGCACCGTGGCGATGGAGACGTGGTGCCGGGCGAACACGCCGGCCACCGCCTCCAGCACACCGGGACGGTCGGCCACGTCGAGGCTGATGTGGTAGCGGGTGAGCGCCTCCCCCATCGGCCGTACCCGCAGGTCGGCGTACGCGGACTCGCTGGCTGCGCGGACCCCGGCGAGCCGGTTACGGGCCACCGCCACCACGTCGCCGAGCACCGCGCTGGCGGTCGGCGCACCACCCGCGCCCCGCCCGTAGAACATCAGCTGCCCGGCCGCGTCCGCCTCGACGAAGACCGCGTTGAACGCGTCGCCGACGCTGGCCAGCGGGTGGGTCAGCGGGATCATCGCCGGGTGCACCCGGACGCTGACCGCCTCCCGGCCCGGCCCGTCGGCGCTCCGGGCCGCGATGCAGAGCAGTTTGATCGTGCAGCCCATCGCCTTCGCGCTGGCCACGTCGGCGGCGGTGACCTCGGTGATGCCCTCGCGGTGCACGTCGGCCGCGCCGACCCGGGTGTGGAAGGCCAGCGAGGCGAGGATGGCGGCCTTGGCCGCGGCGTCGAAGCCCTCCACGTCGGCGGTCGGGTCGGCCTCGGCGTACCCCAGCTCGGTCGCCTCCTCCAGGGCCTCGGCGAAGCCGGCACCGGTGGCGTGCATGGCGGAGAGGATGAAGTTGGTGGTGCCGTTGACGATGCCGGTGACCCGGGTGATCCGGTCCCCGTGCAGCGACTCGCGCAACGGGCGCAGCAGCGGGATCGCCCCGGCCACGGACGCCTCGAAGTAGAGGTCGCCGCCGCCCTCGGCCGCCGCGTCGTGCAGCGCGCCGCCGTCCTCGGCGAGCAGCGCCTTGTTGGCGGTGACCACGCTCTTGCCGGCCCGCAGGGCCTCCACCAGCCAGCTGCGTGCCGGCTCGATGCCGCCGACCACCTCGACCACCACGTCTACGTCGTCGCGCTTGATCAGCCCGAGCGCGTCGGTGGTGAACAGGGCCGGGTCGACCGGCAGGTCGCCACGGTCCCGCCCGATCCGGCGTACGGCGATGCCGGCGATCTCCAGCGGAGCACCGATCCGGGCGGCGAGGTCCGCCGACTGCTCGTGCAGCAGCCGGACCACCTCGGCACCGACGGTGCCGCAGCCGAGCAGGGCCAGGCGCACAGGTTGATTCATCCCACATCCAAGGCGAGCAGGTCCTCTTCGGTCTCCCGTCGAACGATCAGCCGGGCCTGGCCGTCCCGAACCGCGACCACCGGGGGTCGGGGCACGTGGTTGTAGTTGCTGGCCATGCTGCGGCAGTAGGCACCCGTGCCGGGCACCGCGACAAGATCTCCGGGCTGCACGTCGGCGGGCAGGAATTCATCCTTCACCACGATGTCCCCGGACTCACAATGCTTTCCCACCACGCGGGCGAGCATCGCCTCGGCGGCGCTCGCCCGGGAGGCCAGGGTCGCCGAGTACGAGGCGTCGTACAGCGCGGTGCGGATGTTGTCGCTCATCCCGCCGTCGACGCTGACGTACGTCCGGATGCCGTCGACGTCCTTGACCGTGCCCACTTGATAGAGGGTGAACACGGCCGGGCCGACGATCGCCCGCCCCGGCTCGATGGAGAGGTGCGGCACGGCCAGCCGCTCCGCCGCGCACTCGGAGTCCACGATCTTGCGCAGCCGCTTGGCCAGGTCGTGCGGGGCCGACGGGTCGTCCTGGCTGGTGTACGCGATGCCGAAGCCGCCACCGAGGTCCAGCTCGGGCAGCTCGACCCCGCGTGCGTCGCGGATCTGCGCCTGGAGGGCGAGCACCCGGCGGGCGGAGACTTCGAACCCGCTGGCGTCGAAGATCTGTGAGCCGATGTGCGAGTGCAGGCCACGCAGCTCCAGCACGTCCTCGTCGAGGATGCGCAGCGCGGCGGCGATGGCCGCGCCGCCGGCCAGCGAGAAGCCGAACTTCTGGTCCTCGTGGGCGGTGGCGATGAACTCGTGGGTGTGCGCCTCCACGCCGACCGTGACCCGGATCAGCACCCGCGGCCGGACGCTGCGCTCGCGGGCCAGCGCGGAGAGCCGGTCGATCTCGGCGAACGAGTCGACGATGATCCGCCCGACGCCGGCGTCCAACGCGCGGGTCAACTCGGCCACCGACTTGTTGTTGCCGTGGAAGCCGATCCGCTCCGGCGGCATCCCGCCGGCCAGCGCCACGGCCAGCTCCCCGCCGCTGCACACGTCGAGGAACATCCCCTCCTCGGCGATCATCCGCACCACCGCCCGGCAGAGGAACGCCTTGCCCGCGTAGTAGACGTCCTCGGTCGGGAAGGCGGCCCGGAAGTCCCGGCAGCGTGAGCGCAGGTCGTCCTCGTCGAGGACGTACACCGGGGTGCCGAACTCGGCAGCGATGTCGCGTACCCCCAGGCCCGCGACCACCAGCGCGCCGTCGTCGCCGCGCGCCGTGCTGCGCGGCCACAGCTGCGGCATCAGGGCGTTGACGTCGGCCGGGGTACGCAGCCAGGCCGGCCCCCGGTTGCCGATGTCGCCGTGCAGCGCGCCGGCCTCGTGAGCACGCATCAGCCCGCTCCTCCGCTCGCGGTCATCCTGCTCACATCCGTTCCGGGGCCGAGACGCCGAGCAGCCGCAGGCCGTTGGCGATGACCACCCGGGTGGCGTCGTTGAGCCAGAGCCGGGCCCGGTGCAGGTCGGTGAGCTCCTCGTCGCCCCGAGGCAGGATCCGGCAGTTGTCGTAGAACCGGTGGTACGCCCCGGCCAGGTCCTCCAGGTAGCGGGCCACCCGGTGCGGCTCCCGCAGTTCGGCGCCGGCGGCGACCACGGCGGGGAACTCGGCGAGCGCCTTGAGCAGCTCGTTCTCCTTGTCGTGGTCGAGCAGCTCGGGGTGGAACGACTCGGCGTCGCCCCGGGTCAGGCCGACCTCGGCGGCGTTGCGCCCGACGCTGGCCGTCCGGGCCGCCACGTACTGCACGTAGTAGACCGGGTTGTCCCGGGTCGCCCGGGTCCACAGCTCGATGTCGATGTCGATCGGGGAGTCGCTGGAGTAGCGGGCCAGCGCGTACCGGGAGGCGTCCACGCCGATCGCGTCGACCAGGTCCTCCAGGGTGACCACGGTGCCGGCGCGCTTGCTCATCCGCACCGGAGCGCCGTCGCGGACCAGGTTGACCAGCTGGCCGATGAGGATCTCCAGGGAGTGCTCAGGGTCGTCACCGAAGCAGGCCGCCATCGCCTTCATCCGGCCGAGGTAGCCGTGGTGATCGGCACCAAGCATGATCACGACGCGGTCGAAGCCCCGCTCCCGCTTGTCCAGGTAGTACGCGCAGTCCGCGGCGAAGTACGTCCACTCACCGTTGGACTTGCGCAGTACCCGGTCCTTGTCGTCACCGAAGTCGGTGGTCCGCAGCCAGGTGGCGCCGTCGGCGTCGAAGACGTGGCCCTGCTCGCGCAGCCGGGTCAGGGCGTGCTCCAGCTCACCCCGGTCGTGCAGGTCCTTCTCGTTGAAGTAGGTGTCGAACTCCACCCCGAAGTCGCGCAGCGAGGACTTGATCTCCTCGAACATCAGCGCGACGCCCTCGACCCGGAAGACCTCCTGGGCGGCGGCGTCGTCCAGCTCCAGCACGTCCGCCCGGCGTTCGGTGACCTCGGCCGCGATCTCGGCGATGTACGCCCCGCCGTAGCCGTCCTCCGGGGCCGGCTCCCCCTTCGCCGCGGCGAGCAGCGAGCGGGCGAACCGGTCGATCTGCGAACCGGCGTCGTTGAAGTAGTACTCCGTACCGACGTCCGCGCCGGTGGTACGCAGCAGCCGGCTCAACGCGTCACCGACCGCCGCCCAGCGGACCCCGCCGATGTGCACCGGGCCGGTCGGGTTGGCCGAGACGAACTCCAGATTGATCTTCAGGCCGGCGAGTCGGTCGCTGCGGCCGTACTCCTCGCCGGCCTCGACGATGGTCCGGGCGAGCTGGCCGGCGGCGGCGGCGTCGAGCCGGATGTTCAGGAAGCCCGGACCGGCGATCTCCACCGACTTGATGCCCGTCGTGCTGGCCAGCTGCGCGGCCAGCGCGGCGGCCAGCTCCCGAGGGGGTACGCCCACCTTCTTGCTCAGCTGTAGCGCCAGCGTGGAGGCGTAGTCGCCGTGCTCGGGATTGCGGGGTCGCTCGACCGTTGTGTGCTCCGGCAGCGCGGAGCCGTCCAGCCCTCGGTCGGCGAAGACGGCGTGAGCGGCGGCGAGGACGGCATCGGCGAGTTCTGCGGGAGTCACCGATCCATGCTATCGGGGGTAGACTCGGTCCCCGCGGCGGCGACCCAGCATCGGAATTCGGGCCGCCTGATCCCCTGACCGACCGACCTGACGAGGCACGATGAGCATCAGCACCCCGGGCGGCCCGCAGCGCCGTCCGACCGTGGTCAGCACCGGCAAGAAGCCGGCGGCGGGTCGGCCGGCCGCCGGCGCCAAGGCCGCGTCCGACAAGCCGGCGACTCCCCAGCGCTCCGGCGGGGGCGGCAAGGGGCCACGCAAGCCGATCGCCCCGGTCAAGGTCAGCCAGGGCCGTTCCTGGGGGCCGATCGCGCTTTTCGTCGCGGTGGGCGTGCTCGCCACGTCGATCATCGGGTACGGCGCCTGGGCGGCCATCAAGGGCAGCCAGTCCTGGCAGGACAAGGCGGCGGAGATCCAGGGCATCGTCAACTTCCGCAAAACGGACCCGGAGAGCATTTCCAACCAGGAACACCGGGCCGGCAAGCAGGAATACAAGCAGAGCCCCCCGGTCGGCGGGCCGCACAACAACACCTGGCAGCGCTGCCTCGGCGACGTCTACGACGCGCCGATCGCCCCTGAGCACGCGCTGCACAGCCTGGAGCACGGCGCGGTCTGGCTCACCTACCGCCCCGACCTGCCCGCGGCCGACGTGGAGAAGCTGGCCAGCGTGATCCGCGGCAACGACTTCATGCTGATGAGCCCGTACGAGGGCCTCGACTCGGCGGTCTCCATCCAGGCGTGGGGCTACCAGCTCAAGGTCGACAACGCCGATGACCCGCGGATCAAGGAGTTCGCCACCGTCCTGGCGCAGAACGCCTCGATGGAGCCGGGCGTGCCCTGCTCCTCCGGCAACTACACCACCGGCACCGGTACCGAACCGCGCGAGCTCCAGCCGTCGATGGGTGGCTGACATGCCGAGCGCAGTGCAGGACGCGGCGATCGAGGAGCAGACGGGCTCGGCCGAACCCCGGCCGGCCTCCCGGACGCTGCGTTACCTGACGCTGGCCGTGACGGCACTGCTGCTTCTCGGCGTCGGTTGGACGGCCGCGACGCTGGCCACCGGGCGGACCCCGGGCGAGGAATCGGCCGAGGCCGGCTTCGCCCGGGACATGTCCCGGCACCACGCCCAGGCGGTGGAGATGGCGATGGTCGCGTACGCCAAGGGGCAGGATCCGGCGATCCAGCAGCTCGGGTACGACATCGCCCTGACCCAGCAGGCCCAGATCGGTCACATGCAACGCTGGTTGCAGGAGTGGAACCTGCTGCCGACCGGCTCCCGGCCAGCCATGGAGTGGATGCCCGACGGGGTAGGGGTGGACGAGAACGGGCTGATGCCCGGCATGGCCACCCGGGAGGAGATCACCCAGCTGCACGAGGCGCAGGGGGCCGAGGTCGACCAACTCGTCATCCGGCTGATGATCAAACATCACCTGGGCGGGATCCACATGGTCGACGGCGTGCTCAAGGTCTCCGACCGCCCCGAGGTGGTCCGGATGGCCGAGGCGATGAAGGCGGCGCAGCAGAAAGAGATCAACGAGCTGCGGAAACTGCAGCAGGCTGGCGGCTGAGCCGCCCCACACCCAACACGACCAGCGCCGCCCCGCTCACCGTCGAGCGGGGCGGCGTCGTCGTTACGGCGCTCGCCGCCCACACCGCCACCCCGACCGGGATCGTAGGCTCCGTCATACCTTGGGGCCATACGACCGATTTTCCCTCTAGGGGTTACTTGGAGGGAACTGCACTCGTTGTCCTGACGTGGGGGTTGCACTCAGAGACGCACGGCGTTCCGTCACCAGCTGGTGCCGGCGCCACACCATCGGCGGTGACGGGGCGGTGGCAGCCGTCCGTCGCGGACAGCGGCAGGGTGAGTCAGGAGCGCTCAGCCGCGAACAGGAGTTGGAACTGATCGACACCCTCCGGGGCGTCCACCCCGACGAGTTCGGCCTGGACGAGGAGCTGTGGACCCGGCAGAGTCTGCACACCTTGATCCAGCAGCGCTTCGGGCTGACGGTGGACACCGGGCTGGTCGGGGCGTACCTGCGGGCCTGGGGGTTGGGTCCGCGCGAACCCCGGGAGCGGGCCTGCGGCCTCTGTGTCGGCGCGGTCGAGCGCTGGGTACGCAGCGAGTACCCGGCGATCACCCGGGCCGCCCAGGAGCACCTCGCCGAGGTGTACTGGATCGGCCGGGTCCGGCTGCGTGGCACGATGCCGGCGGCCGACGTGATCTCCGCCGTCTCCTCCCGCGGCCGGGTGCGCTTCATGATCACCACTCCGTCGGTGGACCCGGCGCTGCCCCGCGACTTCGTGTTGCGGCTCAGCGGCGCGGAACAGCGCACGGTGCACCTGATCGTGGACGGCTCCTGGGCCCGCAACGAGTGGCCGCGCCGGCTGCCCCGGCGCATCGTGCCGCACCCGCTGCCCAGCTGCGGGCGGGCCCTGGCCGCCTGACTCGCCGATACCGATTCGGCGATCGGCTACGGGGTTTGCTAGTCTTCTCCAGTCGCTGAGCCCCCGTAGCTCAGGGGATAGAGCACCGCCCTCCGGAGGCGGGGGCGCAGGTTCGAATCCTGCCGGGGGCACACTTGCTAGGAAATCTTTGACCAGCACGAAAAGGCCGCTGACCAGGGCGAACCCGGTCAGCGGCCTTAGTCGTGTGTCCGGCTGTGTCCGGCCGTCAGCGGCCCGTGGCGGGCGTCTGCGCCATATACGTGCCCAAGTTTGGCGCGGGGTCAGCCGTGGCCTAGTGCTCGCTCGATGCGCTGCCGCAGGGCCGCGTCACCGCCGTCAAGGCACTTGGCGTAGATCCTCAGCAGCACCTCCACCGATTGTCCGGCCCACTCGGCTACCTGAGTGGGCGGCACTCCCCCGTTGAGCCAGGTGGACACCGCCGCGTGCCGCAGGTCGTACGGCGTGCGGGCCAGCGGCGAGGCGTAGACCTCGGGCGTGAACACGGCGGCCCGCGCCCACCGCCACACGCGGTTGATCGTGCCCTTAGGTAACTCATCCTTGTTCCGCTCCCCCACGAACAGCCGACCGGTCGGGCCGAACCCGAACAGCTCGACGTGCGCGTTGATGATCGCGGTCAGTTCCGGCGGGCAGGGAACCGTTCGCGTCTCCCCTCTCGCTCGCTGCTTGAGTTGGCGACTGTCCCGGTTCTTTCCGCTGTCGGTCCACTCCCGACCCGCGTGCGGTTCCGCTCCGTCGAGAGTGAACTCCCCCCACCCTTCCTCTGGTAGATGCAGGTTCGGTTTGGCGAGGCGTACGGCTTCCTCCGGCCGCATTGCCGCGTAGTACAGGCAGGCATAGAAAGCGACCAAGCGCGGGCCGATGCGACCCTGCTCCCTAACTCCTTCCAGGAGAGTGCGCGCTTGCACCGGGTTGGCCACTGACCGGCGGTCAATGGTGGTGACGGTTTTCGGCGGCTTCCATTTCAACTGCGGCAGCGGGTTTGCCGGCAACAGGCGTTTCTCCACCGCGTATTCGACTGCCGTGTTGAATATCTTCCGGCGACGGCTAATAACGCTCGGCGCGGCCGGCGCTCCGTCAAGTCGCACGGTCAGACCATCCAGCACCGGGCGCAGAATCTCGGGGCGACCCAAGCTCGCCACGTCACGGGTGTTCCGCTTCACCCAATTAAGAGCGGCCCGGACCTCTTCGGGAACGTCATCCGCTTCACGGCGCGGGGTGTTGAACGCCCAGCGGCCCAGGGCGTAGCGCAGCAACTTGGCGTCCGGGCGGCCCCTCGCGCCGGTCAGCATGAGCACGGTAAGCGCCGTCAGCGCTTCGGCGTGGGTGCGGCGAGTCGTGGCGGCCACATGAGGCCACTTCATATCGGCGAACGAACAGGCCAGGTCGTACCAGGAACTGACAGCGGCGGTCGGACGCATCGAGAGAGGGCGGCCCGTCTCGATGCCGAAAGCCTCACCCTTACGGGTCGCGGTAATCAATTCCGATCGGAAGCTCTCCGCAAGAGCCTTCGTCTTGAAAACCACCTTGTGTTGCCGGCCGGCTACCCGCCAGCGAACGCGATAGGTATTCCCCCTCTGACCTTCATAGGTTTGGGTCGACCAGATGCGCACGTCATAGCTTGTGTTCAAGCGGCCTCCTCGTACAGCGATTCAAGCCAGGTTTCGTAGTCGCGCCGCTCGATTCGAATCTCCCCGTTCGGCAGCTTCCGGGCCGGCGGCCCCTTCCGCTTCGCGCGCCAGTCGTAGAAGGTCGACCGGCTAATTCCGAGGTCGTCGCAAACGTCGGCGATGGTGAGGTGCCGGTTCGGGCGGGGTGCCGCCTTCTCGCGGCGAATCGGGGTGGTCATCGGCGGGTGTCCTCCCTCGCGGTGGCGTCGAGGTAGATGCGCTGGAACATCGGGGATCGGGGATCGGGGCCGGGAGCGGTGGCGGATGTGCAGCACTTGGGCGATGGCGTCGAGTGCTGCGGCTGTTTCAGCGGGTGTGCCGTGCAGCCCGATTCGCACGCTGGGGGCCTTTCGGTCGGCGCGGGTCACTTGTGGAGGAACGGGGAGGCATCGCCACAGAAGGGCGTAGAGCGGCCCGCTGAGAGCGTCATAGGCGCAAGATCTGAGGCGTTCGGGTGTAGGGCGTAGGGCCGGAACGTCTCAGGCGCTCTCAGCGGGCCGTTTCAGCCCGCCGCCGGGTGGGTTGGTGGGCCGGGCGCGCCGGGAGGGGGCCGGGAAGCGTTGACACGTTGACAATCGGCCGACATTCGACCGTTTCCGCAGGTGAGAGCCGGTGTGGAGGTGTCAACGCGGCCCGTTGACAGGCGTTGACACCCGTTGACACCGGGCGGGCGGGCGGCGGGTTGTCAACGCCTGTCAACGGCTGTCAACGCGGCCCGTTGACACCCTCGCGGGTGTCCTGACCTGCGGAAACGCCATCGTCGGGGGCGGGTGTCAGCGTGTCAACGCTTCCGCCGTCCTCCCCCATGGCGCGGGGGTGTAGCTCGTAGCGGCCGTCCGGCCCGGATCGGACCCATCCGAGCGCGGCTAGTTCGGCGAGCACTGCCGACACCTCGTCCGACTTGGGTAGCCGGCGGGACACGCGGCGGTGTAGCTCCCGGCGGGTGAAGGTGGTCATGCCCTTGCCGGTGAGTACGCCGAGCACGTACCGGGCGTTCTCCAACGCGCTATCGGTGCCGATGGCGGTGAGGGCGGTCCGGTAATGCGCGGCGAAGAACTCGGCCAGCCGCACGGCGTCGGCCATCCGGTCAGCGTCGATCGGGCGTCGCCACGCGTCGACCGGGTGGTGCGCGACGTGCAGCAGCCCGGCGAGCCGCAGCGTTGCGCCGGCCAGTTTGTTGCCCCATTCCCGCATGTCGTAGAGGCTTCCGCCGGGCCGTAGCTCGGCTTCCACCTGCTCGGCGGCCGTCCGGCGCACGCGGCTGGCGTCGTCGGTGAGGGTGACCACCGCCGGGTCGGTCCACTCGGCCAAGGTGGCGGCGAGGTCGTGTATCCGGTGCCGGTAGCCGGCGGTCACCTGCTCCGGTACCGGCGGCGTGTCCACCGGCCGCCACCCTGCGAGAGATCGGGGCAGGGCGAACAGGAACCGGGCCGGCAGGCCACGCCCGGCGAGGTCGGCGTTACCGCCGAACTTGCGCAGCACGGTCGGTTGCGCCATCACGCACACCGTGAGCGCCGGTTTGTCGACTGAGGCACCCTCGCGGGTCTGCCGTTCGTTGCTCATCGGCTGCCCGGCGTGACCCTTCAAGTACGGGTCAAGGTTCGGCGCACCCGAGTAGCGGCCGGCGAGGGTGTCGAAGATCCCTCCCTCATCCGAGATGATCGCCATGCGGCCACCGTTGGCAGCCATCAACCCGATAAGCGCCTCGGGGGTGGCGTCGTCCACGATCAGTTTCGGCAGGCCAGGAACGGTGATCGCCTCGGCGGCGATAGCGGCGGCCACCGCCTCAGCCGACGCCTCATCCCGCTTGCCTGGCTCGTTCACCTTGGCCGCTGCGGCTTTGGCTTGCTCGGCCTGCCGGTCGGCGATGTCCCGCAGCGCGGCGGCCTCAGCGATCCTCGGCCGCATCGCCTCAGCCAGCGTCGACTGTGCCGCGAACAGCGGCGCGGTCATCGCCCGGTGAACCGGGGACTTGCGTTCGCCGGGGCCGGCGATGACGGCGGCGAAGATGTTGACCGGCTCGCGCCACCCGGGCACCGGTTCGACTTCCAGCCGGCCGCCCGCACACGCGGACAGCACGGCCACCGCGAGGGTGCCGGCCATGGCTGGGTCGGTGGAGGTGAACCGGGCAACGCCGGTCACCATGTCGGCCAGCCATCGGGGGAACACCTCCACTGGGAACGGCGGCGGCGCGGTGTTCGGCCCGGTGAGGGGCACTGGAACATCCCACAGCGGGCCGCCCGCAGACTGCTCGGCGGTGGTGTCCGGGTTGTCGGTGACGAGGTGTAGACGGGCGGCGCTCATGCGGCCACCTGCCTCGGTCGGCGGGCACCGGCCGTGAGGCCGGATCGGATGGTGCGGAACGCCTCGACGGTGCGCAGCCCGGCGTCAACGCCTGCCTGTTCCAGCACGCTCTGTGCGTCGTCCTCGGTGAGTGCGCCACCGGCTACCAGCTGGCCGAGCGCGACGGCGGCCACGTAGAGGGTGCGGTTGCGCTCGCCCGGTGCGGCGGTGGTCACCCGGTCGACTTCCCGGGCGATCGCGGCCCGCACGTACGCTCCGGACCGGCCGGTGCCGAGGTCGACCACCACCGGCCGTTGCGGCGGCATCGGGGCCGGGGTGAGCAGTCCGGCGAGCCAGCCGGGCAGCGGGTCGGGGTCGCGGTCCAGCGCCACCGTGTAGGGGCGTCCGGCCACGGTGGAGGCGGCGGCGACGACGTAGCCGCCGTGGGAGCGGGTGTCGACCATCGGGCCGAGCGTGCCGGCGGTGTTGCGCAGGTCCGGGCCGGTGGTCGGGTGTTGGTAGTAGAGGTGGGTTCCGCGTCGGCCGGTGGTGACGGTGTAGGTCGGGTCGATGGTCGCGCCGTGCCGCGCGGCCAGGCCGGTGAGCACACGCAGCCCGTAGCCGTACCCCTCGTAGCCCGGCGGCATGACCTGACCGGGCTTGCGGATGTCGAGGTCGACCACGACCAGTCGGGATGGCCCGCAGGCGATGCCGATGCCGTACGGCCGGGCGGACCATGCCCGGCGGATGCGGTCCGGGTCGGTGGTGGCGCGGGACTCCCACCCGACGTGGCCGGCGCGGCAGCGCGGATCGTGGCCGGTGCACTGGTCGGCGGTGTGGTCGGGGAAGGCGGGTCGCTTGTCGTCGGGGCGTAGCGGGAAGACGTGCCAGCCGCGTGCGGCGTGGGCCAACGCGGCGGCGAGCAGGTCAGGCATCGGGTTGTCTCCTGATCAGGCGATGTGGCGTTGGGTGCAGGCGGTGTCAAGGTCGATCAGCGCCGCGCCGGCCGTGTCCGGGGCGCGGCCGGGCCGCCGCGCGGTGGTGGCGGCGACGGATACGCGCAGGTAGAGGCGGTGGCGGCCGGTGTCAGCGCCGGTCAGCGGGCGGCGGGTGCCGCGTTGAGTGAGGTGGTGTCCGGCGGCGGTGAGCGCGGCCGTGGCGGCGTCCAGCTCGGCCGGGGTGCCGGTGAGCCAGATCTCCAACCCGGACAGTCGGGCATCGCGCGGGGAAGCGCCGTCACGGCGTGGCCCGGCCATCACGCGGCCCGCCGAGGTCGGGGCCGCGCCGCGATCGCGGCCCGGGTGACGGCCTGCCGCACGTCGCCGAGCAGGCCGACCAACTGTCGGCGGGCGGCCAGCTCGGTCGGGGCGAGCGCCACGCGGACGCGTACCTCGGCGTGGTCGCGGCCGGCGGCGGTCCGCACCCGGACCAGCACGGCCCGCGCCTGGCCGTCGATGTTGACCACGATTTCGTCGGAGCGGTGTTCGCCGAGGTTGCAGCGGTGGTCACGGCCGCACCAGTCGGTGTGACCACCGGGCCGGCGGGTCACCGGCCCGCCCCGGTCCGTAGGCGGTGGAAGTAGTTGAAGACGCGCCGCCCGGTGCGCAGCCGGGTGCCTCGGTCGCAGCGGCGGCAGGCGCGGGGTCGCCGCAGGATGCGGGTCGTGGTCTGGCCGGTGCCGGCGCAGCGTTTGCAGGTTTTGAACGGGGCAACCCAGCACAGTCCGGCGTAACCGAGCGTGACCAGTGTGGGCGGTGCGGCGATGACGATAGCGGCGGTGAGCAGGGGGTCCATGACTGCCTCTCAGGCCGGTTTTCGGGCGTGAACGGCTGTGAGCTGCTATCTGCTAGAGGGCAGCTCATGATTCGGATGGGGTGCTAGCGGGGGTGCTAGCGCTAGCAGGTCGGGCCGCTAGCGCTAGCACCCTGCGGCCGATCAGTCGGCGGACCGCTTGCGGTCACGCTCCGCGATCGCGGCGAGTAGGTCGGTGTGCTTGATGCCGCGCCGGGTGGTGGGCTTGCCGTCGATGCGCCGTCCCACGTCGCCGACCTTGATCAGCGGGTGCGGTTTGAGGGCGGTGGTGAGCTGCGCGGCTTCCCACCCGCCGTAGGTGTCGGGTCGCAGCTCGGCGAGCAGTCCGCAGAGCGTCTCGTTCCAGACGGCCTTGTCGTCGCCGGGCCACACGCGGGCGAGGTCGCCGAGCACGTCGGCCACCGGGGCGACCTCGCGGGTCTGCTCGTCCGCCTTGGGCAGCGTGCCGGCCGTGGTGCGTAGCGCGACGGCGCGGGCGACGATGCGGCCGGCGGCGGTGGTGTCGACGTAGAACGACCGCACGGCGGCAGCCTTGGGGCCGAAGCCGCGCAGGATGCCCCAGCCGGCCTCTACGACCGGCTGGAAGACGGTCGCCCGGTAGCCCTGCTTGTAGGCCGAGGTGCCCAGGATCATGTCGTTCGCGGTCTGGTCGGCCACCGAGAGGCAGAACCGGGAGTTGACGTTGCGGGTGATGCCGGTCGGCAAGCTGTCCTTGTCCGGGATCTGCGTGCCGATCAGGATGATCACACCCAACGCCCGGCCGAGCTTGATGACCTTCTCCAGGATTTCCCCGGCGTCCTTGCCGTACTTGCTGGTCATCAGCTCTTGCAGCTCATCGAACCACGCGACGAGGGGGTGCAGCCCGGACCCCTTGAGCGAGGCCAGTTCCGGGGTGACCTTGTTCTCCGGGGCCTTGCCCATGCGGGCGTAGTGCTCGATGCGCTTCGAGCGGCGGCGGCACTCTTCGTACAGCCACTCGATGAACCCGAAGCACCGCGCGAGGGTGTCGTCATCGAAGCCGTTGCCGTACTCGGCCATGACCGGTTCCAACACGGCGAAGTCGCCGACGCCCTTGAGTTCGTATCCTCGGATCTCCGTCCGGGGGTCGAGGGCGGCGGCCAACACGAGATCCCGCAACGCGAACGTCTTCCCGGAACCGGGCTGGCCGCCGAACAGCCAGTTGCGGAACATCAGGTCCACGGTCACCGTGTCGAGGCGGGGAGTGGTGGCGAACGGGAACGGCTTGAACACGTCCACCTTCGCGCCGCTGGCCAGCAGCGGCCACGCGGGTTGGGTCATCTGTGACGCCGGTTCGTACCCGACCCACAAGGCCAGGCGGCCGGTGTGACCGGTGGCGGGTTCGGGCCACACCTGATCCAGCGGCAGCCGCATCGCCGACGCGAGCCTGCCGCGCCGGGCGACCACCTCGGCCGCTTCCACCCCGTAGGGCAGGTCCACCACGGCCAGGTGGCCGGGGCCGTCGCGGTGGATGTCCACCGGAAAGCTGATGGCCTTCGGGTCCTTGGCCACCGCCGAGTTGATGGCCGGCATCTGCAACGAGGTCAACGCCCGCCGCACGAGATCGGCGGTCAGCTTGCGGTAGCGGGTGCCCTCGGTAACCCGGTCCGTGAGCGGCCGGTCCGCCGGGCGACCCCGGGTAGCCAGCCACGGCACCACCACCCCGCCGACCACCGCCGACCACCACGACGGCGCGGCGGCCAGCACGATGACCCCGGTACCGGTCCCCGCGGTTCCGGCCGCGAGCACCCACCACCGCCACACGGACTGGCGTTGGCGGCGGGCGTCGAGCTTGAGCCAGGTGTCGGCGTCACCCCGCGAGGCGGCGGCCTGCCGCAGGTGCCAGTTCCCTTCCTCGGCGGCGGCCCACCGGACCGCCTGGCCGATGCTGCGGACCGCGCCGATCGGAGCCCACGCGAGGGCCTTCACCGCGTACTTCGGCAACCTGACACCGTGGTAGGCGGCCACGTAGCCGGCGTCCTTGCTCTGGTGCTTCACGGCGGCGCGTAGGGCACGACCGGAGCGCGCCCAATCGGCGAGGATCGGCCGCCGCTCACGCTGCCGCGCCGCCACCTCGGCCGGGATGTCGTCGGCCATGTCCACCGGCCCGCCGACCTGCTCGGGTCCCGCGTCGACCGTCTCCGCGTCGTCGGGACCGTCGTCGGGGTCGGGGTCGGCCGGCGGGCGGGGGCGGGGTGCCCGGCGAGCGCGGGCGTCGTCCAGGTCGACCACCTCGGCATCCGGCCCGGTGGCGTCGGTCAGGTCCGCTTCGGCGGCCTGCCAGTCGAAGCGGTCATCATCAGGGGCAGTCATGATGGGGTTCCTCCAACGGTCTACGGATCGGCAAGGGGGCCGGCGGCACGGCGCAGGTTGGTAGCCAGGGGCCGTGCCGCCGGGCGGGGTCAGGGACGCTGGCCGGGCCGGCGGGCCGGGCGGGTGGCGATCGCGGCGAGCGCGAAGCTGACTACCGCGACCGCGTGTAGCACGCGGCTCGCGGTGTCCTCGGCGGTGAACATCAGCACCACGTTGACGAGGGTCAGGGCGTTGAAGACGTGCCAGATGCGGCGCACTGGTCAGGGTCCTTTCGGGCTAGGCGGCAGCGGGAAGCTCGGCGGGGGTATCGGCGGTGCGGCGGGCGGCGGCCCGGTCGGCGGCGGCGCGTACCTCGTTCACCCGGTCGCGGCCCCACCGCTCGGACATGGCGAACTGGCGGCCGAGGGCGGCACCGGACAACGGGGTGCCGGCGGTGACGCTCTGCCGGTACGCCTTGCGGGCGGCGGCACGCCGCGCCCGGTCATCGGCCGGGACCGGTGCGGGTGCCGGTGCCGGGTCGGGGGTGCTTGCCGGTTCGATCACCGGCACGGGTGCGGTTTCCGGCACGGGCGGGCTTGCCGGTTCGATCACCTCGGCGGCCGGCACGGGGGCCGCCTCGGTGGCCGCGATGGTGTCGGCGCGGCGGCCGGTGGCGAGCAGGGCACCGGTCGCCATGACCATCAGTCCGTCCACGGCCAGGGGGCCGATGGTGGCGGTCAGTCCGTCTTCGCCGTAGTAGGCGAGTAGCCCGGACAGGTGCTTGTAGGACACGATCGCGGCCACCGACGCGACCGGCAGCAGACCACCGAAGCGCAGCAGCGACCAGCGGCGGCCGGCGGGCCAGGCGACCCGCGCCAGGATCTCCACCGCGACGAACAACGCCACCGGCCAGAAAATCGCGCCGACCACCGCGCCGGGCTCCGGCGTCCAGTCGACCGGCAGCGGCGGCGCACCCTCCGGCGGGGTCGGGGGGACGTAGGAGTGTGCGACGTTCGCGGCGATCGACACCGCGCCGCCGAGGAACGCGCCGAAGTAGGCCCAACCACGGCCAGAGATACGGGAACTCATCAGGGGTGACCTCCGGTCAGTCGTTGAGGATGTCCGCGAGGAGATCGCGGTGGGCCGGGAACACCTGGCCGCCGTAGGCGATGGCCAGATGCCAGGCGAGGCAGTCGTAATCGACAGCGGGCACCCACGCGGCGCGGCGGGCGTCGTCGCGGCCCTCCACGGGGGGCAGGACGTTCCACCCGTCACCGAGGTTGACGTGGACCGGGGTGGTGACCATCCACGCCTCATCCGAGGCGCGGGGGTCGGGCACGTAGCGGGCGGGCAGCGTTTCGTCGGCGCAGGAAAACTGTTCGATCAAGCCGGTTTCCTCGGCCAGTTCCCGGAACGCGGCGTCGGTCGGGTCCTCGCCCGGGTCGACGTAGCCGCCGGGCAGCGCCCACCCGTGCCCGTCGCCGCGCTCGATCAGCAGCAGCCACCGCCCGCCGTGGACGGTCGTGGCGGTCACGATCGCGTCGGCGCACTGCTGCTCGCCCCAGTGGCCCAGCTCGTTGCGGCCGTAGCGAATGCCGGTCGGCGCGGCCGGGTTGACCGGCCGCCCGTCGACCAGCGGGAACGGGATCGCGGCGGCGGCACGGCGGGCCGTCCAGTCGATACGGGTCGGGTCCATCTGCGGATCGGCCCACGCCGCTCCGGCGGCGATGCCGTCCAGCACGGACGGGTGGGTGTAGGTGCGGGGGATCATGCGGCAACCTCCTGGGGATACGCGCAGTCGAGGCACTCGCCGAGCGAGCGCGGGATGCAGTAAGGCCGCACCACACCGCAGACACGGCACGTACGCCGGGCGGTCAACGCCGCGCGGATGGCGCGCAGTTGGGCGGGCGTGGCGGTGCGCTTCGGCCGGGCCAGGTCCACCCGGTACAGGTAGGCGGTCCGGATGCCGCCGACACCGCGCCACAGCACCTGAGCGGCGATCGGCTGGCCACCGGGCCGCAGACCGGCGGCGCGTAGTTGGCGGCGGGTGGCGTAGCCCGGCGGCGCGCCGCGCCACCAGAACGTCGGAATGCCGTACCGCGACCCGTCCGGGTCGTGGAAGACGGCGCGGATGCGCGACATCAGGCCGCGCGCTGCGAGTCGGCGGTGCGGGTGGCCACCTCGGCGGCGGCGCGGGTCACGCGGGACTCGGCCCGCCGCAGTCGACGCCAGTCCAGCGGCGACGGGCCGCCGTGGTCCTCGGCATAGATCAGGGTGATCTCAGCGTCCAGCACGTCCAGCTCGGCGGCGATCAGCGGCCACTCGGACTCGATCGCGGCCAGGTCGGCGGCGGTCGGGGCGGCGGTGGCGTTGCGGTCGGTGATCACTTCGATCGGTTCCTTCCAGATCGGCGAGAGCGCGACAACGGCCGGCACGACCGGCAGTGGCGCTCATCGGGAGCCAGCGGGGCGAGCCCGCCGCAGCGGTCGCAGGTACGCCAAACGGCGCTGCCCTTGGTGGTCACTCGAACGGCAGCGAAGACGCTCACGGTCATGACGGCTCACCTCCACAAGGCGGGATCAAGACGGGAAAGCCCGGGATAGGGGCGCGCGCCGGATCAGCGCGACACCCCACCCCGGGGCAGGTGCAGAGAGGCAGAAGACGTACCGCGCGCCAAGATCCGGCCCGCTCGGCCCGCTCACCCGGGATCTACCGAGGTCGGCCACCGTGTGACTCAAGGCGGGCATACCGCAAGCCAGATCAAACGCGGCGCTTCTGCTGTGAAGTTCTCAATGAACGACCAGACACGGCGGCTCGTAGGCGCGCAGCGCAAGCGCTGCCTTCCCCGGCGACCACCGGCTATGTCGAGTCTGTCCGTACTGACTAGACAATGACTCTGAACGCAGGCTGCCAGGCGAGCGATGCGGATGTCAAGGGCCTTGCCTAAACTGTCTAGACAGACATGAGCAGAGGGGGCGGCATGGCCGCAGCAAGGCAGGGCAGGGTGGCGGTGTGGGCTCAGATCGCCGAGGACCTGCGATCAAAGATCGCGGACGGCACGTTGGCCGCCAACAGGCAGCTACCGACAGAGGCAGACCTTACGACGCAGTATGGCGTGGCCCGCGCAACGGTCCGACAGGCGCTAACAACCCTTGTGAATGAAGGTCTGATCGTTCCGCGAGCGCCGCGAGGCTACTTCGTCAGACATCGCAAACCACTTTTCTACCGGCCCCAGACGGAGTTTCGGCCACAACCAAAGACGCCGGAAATGGATCGCTTTATGGCAGACCATTCGGCGGATGGCCGGGAGCCTCGACAGACGATTGATGTTGCGATCGTAAGCCCACCCCCGGATGTGATGCAGCGATTGCGGCTCGAAGAAGGCGAGTTGGCGTTGGTGCGCCGACGAGTGCGCTACCTTGACGGCGAGCCATTCAACACAAACGACAGCTACTACCCCCTGCGTCTGGTGCAGGATACAGAGATCATGCACCCTGTAGACATCGCTCGGGGCGTCAATCAAGTTCTCGCCGAGCTGGGCTATCCGCAGGTACGTGCACTAGACGAAATTTACCTCCGGATGCCAACACCGGACGAGGTTCGGCGGCTGGAACTGGCTCCCGGAACCCCCGTCGCCTGCCATATCTGCACGGGACTCTGTCCTGACGGCACGCCCGTTCGGGTCGTGGTCAACATCCTGCCGGGTGATCGGCACGTCATCGTCTACGAGCGAGATGGAATGACAGTGGACGGCGATGAGTGAGCTTCGGATTCGAGCCGCCACCGCAGGTGACGTTCAACAGCTCCTAGACCTGTACGAAGATGCACAGCAGTGGCTCATCGGCCAGGGCACCGACCAGTGGGCGAACAACACACGGGAGAAGATGCACCCAAGGTTCATGCGTTCCATAGAGCAGGGCGAGTGCTATATCGCAGAAAACGACGCCGGACTGGTGGGCATGGTAACGGTGGACGAATACGCCGATCCGGAGTTTTGGCGGCCCGAGGATCAACCCGGCGCGGCACTATATGTGCATCGAATGGTTGTGGATCGGGCGAGCGCTGGCAGGGGAATCGGTGGCGCGCTTCTAAATTGGGCGGCCAAGGTGGCGGCATCAAAGGGGCGACGTTGGCTACGACTTGACGCCTGGCGGACCAACCCCGCGCTTCACGGCTACTACGAAAGGCAGGGTTTTACGCCGGTTCGCGTCGCCGAGCTTGCACATCGGGGATCGGGAGCACTCTTTCAGCGAAGCGTTAACACGGCAAGCTAGCAGCGGATGTGATTTCCGCACAGCGGCGGCGCTTCAAGGCGGCAGACCTTCCACCCGCCGCTAATGCCTCGCTCTTGCCTCGTGTGGAATCGCCATTCATGGGGAGTCCCGCTGTAGAACGTTGTGCGTCCTGTTTCGGGGTCAATATCCGTGAATCGAAAGCTGACCATTGCCGACACGGTGCCCGTGTTGTCGTCCGTCGTCCAGCCGGTTGACTCGACCTTGGCTCGACTGCCGACGACCTGCATTTGCTCCCGGAGGTCGCGTGCCTCTTGAAGCAGGTCGGTGCGGCGGTTGCTGCACACGCATCGGTCTACGCCGAGGCCGTCAGGAGAGGCGAAGATTGCCAGAAGGTATGCATGGGCGGCGGCGGCCGGCGTCTCTTCGCCTCGGCCCGCCTGAGCCGTCTTTACGGCCGCCCACCCGGCGAATCCCGCCGGGACTCCGAGGCACAGCGCGGCAACGCCTGCCACAGCGGCGATGACGGCTCGAACTACCCATGACCGCGCGAGGTGGGGTGACGCGATCATGACTCGACGTTACCGCCTTGATCACCTATGGCGCTAGCCCTCTCGCGGGCCGGGGGAGGATGGCCGAGCTTGCGCCACATACGTGCCAAAGTCGCCCAGGATTCCGTGCGCGGGCGGGCGTTTGCCCAGTTCAGGGGCAGGGTGCGACCGGGAGAGATGCATCCCTCCGGAGGCGGGGGCGCAGGTTCGAATCCTGCCGGGGGCACCAAGGCGCGCCACACGAGAGGCCGCTGACCAGGGAAATCCGGTCAGCGGCCTTCTTCGTGTGTCCGGTCGTCAGCTCCCGTGGCGGCGGTCTGTGCCAAATGGGTGCCGAAGTTCCAGCACCGGCCAGTCGTGGCCGAGCGCCTCTCGATGTGCTGCGCTCCCCCACGAACAGCCAGCCAGCCGGACCGGCGAGGACGGCCAAACCTCCCCAGTCGGCGTAGGCGATGTAACGCAATGGCAGGGTGATCAGCAGCCCTACCGAAACTAAGCACAACATCAGAACCCAGCCGCCGGCCAGAAGAAAGGGCATGGCCAACACGAACACGATCGGGAGCAGGCGAAGCCACCATACCGCCAGGCGATAGAGGAGTTCCCGCCTCGCACCAGGCGGGAGCGAATCCCTGAAATCTTCTCGATGAGCCATCAACGCGATCACAAACCCTTCGGCTTTCCGCAACGCCTCTCAGCCACCTGCCGAGGCGAAGCTTCCGCGGACGTCGACGCTGGCAGGCTTTCCCACCACCACAGCCGGCTGCGCCCGCCCGTGCCGCATGCGTACCGAAGTTGGCCGTAGCCAGTCCTCACCCTGCGCGGCGCCATTTCCCATGGATTGAGATACGGATACAATCTTGGACACTTTCCGTTAACCGCTGACGGAAACTGTCCAAGATCTCGGCCGAATGTCGTCGTAACGCCGAACTTCTCGCCAGAGCGTTGTCGAGATGGACGGTCCGTTTGCCGTTCTCCAGGGCGTAGACGAACCGTTCCGAAACGCCGGCCAGGTCGGACAACTCGCCCTGACGCAGCCCGAGTGACCGCCGACGACGACGGAGGGTGTCGGCGAACGCGTCGCGCTCGGTGTTGGTCCCAGCCGATTCGGACCGCCCACGTGGTGAGTACGGCCGTGGGGATGCCACAGTCGGCCAGGCCGCGCGAACGTGCGGGCTACTCCCTGCCGGCGGGTGCCGCATCGCGCCGCAACGACCAGTCGCCTCGGGTGGCGAGTCTGGCGCGGGCGGCGATCCGGTAGATGTTCCGGCGGCACGTGATCGGCGGCCGAGGTCGGGACCTTCGTCCCGACCTCATCGGGTGTTCCGGCCCAGGTGTGCGAGCCGCTGCCGGGAGATGGTGGTCAGGTAAGAAGCTGACTGCGGAGGCAACGATGACCATCCACCACAGCACCCACCGATCGATCGAACGGCCCCTCGAGCACGCGGAACTGCCCGGCTCGATGCTGACCACCACCGCCGCCCGGGCCCTGGCCGTGCTGCGGATCGCCACCGGGCTCGTGTTCCTGTGGGCCTTCCTCGACAAGACCTTCGGCCTCGGCTACGCCACCCCGGCCGAGCGGGCCTGGATCAACGGCGGTTCGCCCACCCGGGGCTTCCTCGCCAACGTCGAGGTCGGACCGTTGCAGTCGGTCGCCCACTCGATCGCCGGCACCTGGTGGGCCAACACGCTGTTCATGGTCGGCATGGCCGCCATCGGCGTCGCTCTCATCGCCGGCGTCGGCCTGCGGGTCGCGGCCGCCTCGGGCACGCTGATGATGGCGCTGATGTGGCTGGCTGAGTTCCCGCTGGCCCGGTTCACCGCCGGTGGCGACCCGACCGGATCGACCAACCCGATGGTCGACTACCACCTGGTCTACGCCATCGGGCTGGTCGTCCTCGCCGCCGCGTACGCCGGACACACCTGGGGTCTGGGCCGGATCTGGGCCCGCCTGCCCTTCGTGCAGCGCCACCGCTGGATGATGTGAACTGCCCGACCACCGGTGCGCCGGAGTCGATGCAGACCTGGCACGGCACCAACGACGAGATCCTGCGGTACCCGAACTTCGGCGAGCAGATCAAGCAGTGGACCAAC
>NZ_JBFBAO010000038.1:0-30248 GCF_040682255.1 Micromonospora sp. NPDC051296
GGACCGGATCGAGTACTCCGTCGACGGGCAGACCTACACGACGTACACCGCTCCGGTGACCGTCAACGAGCCCGGCCAGCACACCGTCAGCTACCGGGCCACCGACAAGGCCGGCAACACCTCGACCCCACAGTCCGTCACGTTCCGGGTGGTCGAGGCGTCGGACCCGGACACCACGCCGCCGACCGCGACCGCCACCGTTGCCGGCAACCGGGACGGCACCGGGGCGTACGTCGGCGCGGCCACCGTGACCATCTCCGCCACCGACACCGAGTCGGGGGTGCAGCGGATCGAGTACTCCGTCGGCGGGCAGCCGTACGCGGAATACACCGCCCCGGTGACGGTCAACCAGCCCGGTCAGCACACCGTCTCGTACCGGGCCACCGATGTCGCCGGCAACACCTCCACGCCCGGCTCGGTCTCGTTCACCGTGACCGCCCCACCTGACCCCGACAACACCGCCCCCACCGTGACCGCCGCGATCATCGGACAGCAGGACGGCAGTTGGGCGTACGTCGGCAGCGCCACCATCGTGCTCACCGCCACCGACACCGGGTCCGGCGTCCTGCGCGTCGAGTACGCCCTCGACGGGCGAGGCTACGTCGTCTACACCGGCCCGCTGACCGTCAACACCCCCGGAGCTCACACGATCAGCTACCGGGCCACGGACCGGGCCGGCAACGTCTCGGGGACCGCGTCGGCCACCTTCACGGTGGTGGCGAGCGGACCGCCGGCGCCGAACTGCCGGGTGACCGACACCCGGCCGACGGTCTGGATCGGCACGTTGAACAGCGGTGTGGCCAACCGGGTGGTCGAGGGTCGCTGCTCGATCAACGACCTGATCGAGGACGAGCGGGCCTGGTCCGACCACGCCGAGTTCGTGGCCCACGTCCGGGCGGTCGCCGAGCATCTGCACCACCGCGGCCAGATCCGACTCAACGAGCAGAACACCCTGATTCGCACGGCCCGGGACTCCGGTGTCGGCAGGTCCGAGACGACGCAGGGCTACCAGCCGCTGCTCGACCGCACCGCCGCCTCGTTCAGGCTGTGGGAGCAGGTCGGCGCCGGTGGCTTCCGGCGCAACGCCGACGGGTCGATCACCAGTCGGGCCGTCGACGGCCTCGGCATGCTCTGGTTCCCTGTCCGCAGCTACGGCGACTTCTCTTTGAAGCTCCAGTGGCGTGACGACGCCCCGGGTGACGGGCGCGCCAACAGCGGAGTCTTCGTCCGCTTCCCGCAGGTGCACCAGCACCCGCAGGAGTCCCGCCCCGAGTGGGTGGCCATCAAGTACGGCCACGAGTTGCAGATCTACGACCGGACCGACGGCGACCAGTACAAGAGCGGGTCGGTGTACGGCTTCGACCGGGTCGACCTCGACGGCGCGCAGGTCACCCCCAAGGGCACCTGGAACGACTACGAGATCCGCGTCGTCGGCCAGCACTACTCGTTGTTCCGCAACGGTGAGCTGATCAACGAGTACGTGAACGTCCCCGGCGCGGTCTTCACCCCGCCCCGCGCCGACGATCCCGGCGGCGTCGGACGGCAGAACGCGACCGGCTACATCGGCCTTCAGAACCACGGCGCCGGCGACATCGTCACCTTCCGCAACGTCCGGATCGCCCCACTGACCCCCTGACGCCGCCACCGCACACCGACTGATCCCCGCCCACCAGCGCCATCGGTGCTAGCCGAGCGATTGGACAGGAACGTTGGACAAGGACACCAAAGACATCGGTGAGGTCGTACTGTCGCCGCCCACCGACCGGCCGGACCCCCAGCCGGCGTGGCGCGTCCGGCTGCTCGACACCACCGCCGGCCGGGCCGTGACGGTGGCCGTCATCATGCTGATCACGCTCGTCGGCGCGGGCAGACTGGCCGTGGCCGGCGGCACCACCTCGCCGCCGGCCGAGCGGGCGGTCGAGGCCGCGGCAGCGTCGGCGGAACGTCCGGCGGGCTGTGTCACGCCGGACCGCCGACTCCAGCTCTACGCGGTCGAGCTGCCCAGGGACCCGGTGACCAACCAGATCCGGCTCGGCTACGGCCTCACCCCGCAGACGGCCTCCTACCCCGGGCCGACGATGGAGATGATCGAAGGAGAGTGCCTGGCGATCACCTTGCACAACCAGGTGCCGGCCGCGACCCTGGAGCAGTTGCGCACCGACGCGGCACATCCGGTCGGCGTCTCGCTGCATGTGCACGGGGTCAAGTACACCCAGATGTCCGACGGCACCGTGCACAGCAACTCCTTCGTGCCGCCGGGCGGGTCGCGGACGTACATCTGGTTCGCCAAGCCGCGCACCGCGACCTCGCAGGGCACCGCCGGCTATTGGTGGTACCACGACCACGTGGTCGGCGGGCCGCACGGCACCCAGGGTCTGCGCTCCGGGCTCTTCGGCGGTCTCGTCGTGCGCCGGCAGGGAGACCTGAGGCCCCACCGGACCTACGTGACGGCCTTCGGCGACCGGCAGACCATCAACCTGCGGCGCAGCGCGGAGGCGGACACCTGCGACCCGGTCAACCCGCAACCCGGCCCGACCTGCCTGGTCGCCAAGATCGGCGAACGGGTCGAGTTCATCGTGATCGGCATCGGGGACGACATGCACACGTTCCACGTGCACGGTCACTCCTGGGCGGACACCCGGACCGGCATGGTCGAGGGCGGCAACAAGGCACTCGCCGACTCGATACCGGTCATCGACAACAAGACCCTCGGCCCGGGTGACAGCTTCGGCGTGCAGTTCGTCGCAGGCGACTCCGTGGGACCGGGGCACTGGATGCTGCACTGCCACATGCAGTTCCACTCCGACCTGGGCATGTCGACGACGTTGCACGTGCTCGACGAGAACGGGCAGATGCCGCCGCACGCCGGCGGCCACCACCCGGCAGTGCCGGCACAGGGCGCCGCGGCGCCGGCCGGCGCGCACACGAACCACCGATGACCCGCGGCACTCCGCACCACCAACCGAGCATCCTGCCAGCGCCTCAAGCACTCTTCGTACCCCCTGTGGAGGAGGAGAAATGGCTCACCGACGCCATTTCCGGCTGTCCCGATCGGTCGGGCGACACGGTCCCGACCCCGTTGACCTCTCGCCCCCCGCACTCGACCCGGTCCCCCGGTCGTGGCGTCGCGCCGCCGGACCGTTCCGCCGCACGGTCGCCCTGGTTTCGGGCGCCCTGCTCACGCTCGGCCTGCTGAGCGCGCCGGTCGCTGCGGCGCCGGACCCGGACGTCGGCGCGATCGCACCGGCCTGGGGCGGCCAAGCGGTGAACGTGCTGGTCTTCCACGGGCCGGCGGCGTCGCAGGAGGATCCCGTTGCCCGGGCCGTCACCATGATCCGGCAGCTGGGCAACGAGAACGGCTTCAACGTGCACGTCTCCGCCGACCCGGCGGTGTTCACCCCGGACAACCTGGACCGCTACCGCAGCGTCGTGTTCCTGTCGGCCAACGGGGTGACGCTCAACGACGCCCAGGAGGCGGCGTTCCAGGCGTACGTCAAGGGCGGCGGCGGGTTCGTCGGCATCCACGACGCCGCCCGCGCGCAGCCCGGCTCCGAGTGGTTCACCGAGCTGATCGGGACCCGTCCGGCGGCGAGCCTGCCGAACGCGGAGAAGATCGAGAGCATCACGGCCAGCGGGAACAACCCACCGAACGAGATCGCCGCGAACCTGATCGACGGGTCCACCAGGACCAAGTGGCTGACCCGTACCCCGACCGGCTGGGTGGTCGCCAAGCTCGCCGAGCCGAAAGCGGTGGCGCAGTACGCGCTGACGTCGGCGAACGACTTCCAGGGCCGCGACCCGAAGGACTGGACCCTCCAGGGATCGGCCGACGGCAACACCTGGACGGACCTGGACACCCGGACCGGGCAGACCTTCTCTCAGCGCTTCCAGACCAAGCAGTACACGTTCACCAACACCCAGGCGTACCAGTACTACCGGCTGAACATCACCGCGAACAGCGGTGAGCCGCTGATCCAGCTCGCCGAGCTGTGGCTGATCGGCCCGGACGCAGGACCGGCGCCGGAGAGCCAGGTGCAGGAGGCCGTGGTCGACGTGGTCGACCGGCAGCACCCGGCGAACAAGGGCCTGCCGTTGAACTGGACCCGGTCCGACCAGTGGATGAACTGGGACCCGAGCCCGGTGGGCCGGGTACACACCATCGCCCAGGTCAAGGAGAACACCTACGACGCCGGGCTGGCCGGCAACGGTGCCTTCCACCCGATCTCCTGGTGCCGGGACTACGACGGCGGCCGGTCGTTCTACACCGGGATGGGGCGTACCGAGGCCAGCTACACCACCGACACGCGGTTCCGCAGCCATGTGCTCGGCGCGCTCCAGTGGACGGCCGGGTTGGTCCGCGGCGACTGCCAGGCGACCATCGCGTCGAACTACCGGATCGAGCGGCTGACCGCCGCCAACCAGTCCGGTCAGCTCGACCAGATCGGTGAGCCGCACGGCCTGACCATCGCCGAAGACGGCAAGGTCTTCTACATCGGCAAGGCCTCCTGCCCGAGCGGGCCGGTCGCGAACTGGACCGACCCGAACGTGGGTCTGGGCTGCGGCACCATCCACCAGTGGGATCCGAAGACCAAGCAGGTCAAGGTGCTGACCACACTCAAGGTGATGGGCAACCGGGGCAGCGGCAGCGAGTTGGTGAAGAACGAGGAGGGCCTGGTCGGCATCACCCTCGACCCGAACTTCACGGAGAACGGCTGGTTCTACGTGTTCTGGATGCCGCACGAGTCGATCGACCGGGAACGTCGGGTCGGCCAGCGTACGGTTTCCCGCTTCACCTACGACCACGCGCAGCAGACGGTCGACCAGGAGACTCGCAAGGACCTGCTGAACTGGGACACCCAGATCCACAGCTGCTGCCACGCCGGCGGCGGCATGACCTTCGACGAGTCCGGCAACCTCTACATCGGTAGCGGGGACAGCACCTCCTCCGGCGGGTCGAACGGCTACTCCGCGAACAACTGGACCCAGGAGTACGCGGGCATCTCGTTCCAGGACGCCCGCCGTACCTCCGGCAACACCAACGACCTGAACGGCAAGATCCTGCGCATCCACCCCGAGCCGGACGGGACCTACACGATCCCGGACGGCAACCTGTTCACCGGTCAGGAGCAGGGCGGCGGCAAGACCCGTCCGGAGATCTACGTGATGGGCGTCCGCAACATCGCCCGCCTCGCGTGGGACCCGGTGAACGACTGGCTCACCGCCGCGTGGGTCGGCCCGGACGCCGGCGCGCCGGACCCGGAACTCGGTCCGGCGAAGTACGAGACGGCGACGGTCATCACCTCGGCGGGCAACCACGGCTGGCCGTACTGCATGGGCGACCGGCAGCCGTACCGGGACCGTGGCAACACCGACGCCACCGTGCTGACCGGCTGGTACGACTGCGACAACCCGAAGAACGAGTCGCCGCATAACACCGGTCTGGTCAACCTTCCGCCGGTGCGGGACAACATGATCTGGTACTCGCCGCAGGGCGGTGGCCCGGTCTTCCCGAAGCGCACCGACGGCAGTGGCCTGCCGACCTACAAGGCCGCGGACATCACCCTCACCCAGCCCTACCTGAGCGGCGGCGGCCAGGCCATCATGGACGGTCCGACGTACCAGCGCTCGAAGGTCGACGTCGACAGCGGCGTCGCCTGGCCGGCGTACTGGGACAACAAGTGGTTCATCGGCGACCAGTCCAACGCCAACAACCGGATCGCCGTCACCGTCGACCCGGGCACGGTCAGACAGGCCGGGGCACCAGCCTTCGCCGAGGACCTGCGCAGCATCATCCCGGGCGGCAACGGCACCACCCAGCTCCAGTCCTGGATGGACGCGAAGTTCGGGCCCGACGGCGCGCTCTACCTGCTCGACTACGCCAGTGGCTTCTTCAGCCTGCACTCGAACCAGAAGCTGATCCGCGTCACCTACCAGGGTGGCCCGGCCACCCCGAACCCGGGCCTGGCCACGGCGCAGTCGGTCGCGCCCAGCCAGCCTCGGACCATCGGGTTCTCCGCCGCGAAGGTCGGCGGCGTGGCCTGGGAGTGGGATTTCGGCGACGGCAGCAGCAGGCGGTCGAACGCACCCCACCCGACGCACACCTACAAGCGGTACGGCACCTTCCAGGCAACGGTGAAGGTGACGTACGCCGACGGTGAGGTAGTCACCGAGAAGGTCGACGTGAACGCCGGCTGCGGTGCCGCCGACGCCCGCCCGACGGTCTGGATGCTGGACACCGACACCGGGGTGACCAACCGGCAGACCGGCGGCGGCTGCACGATCAACGACCTGATCGACGACGAGACCACCTGGCCGAACCGGGCGTCGTTCGTCACCCACCTCGACGCCGTGCTCGACGAACTGACCGCGGCACACGTCATCGACAACCGCGAGGCGCGGGCGTTGCGCACGGCCGGTAGGCAGTCCCCGATCGGCGCCACCAACGGCTACCAGCCGATCTTCGACGGTTCGGCGAAGTCGCTCGCCGGCTGGCGCCAGGCACCCGGCGGGTCGTTCGCACTGCGTCCCGACGGCTCGATCCGCAGCTCCGGCGGCCTCGGCATGCTGTGGTACGCGGATCGGCAACTCGCCAACTACTCGATCAGGGTGCAGTTCCGCGACATCTCCCCGGACAACGTCCGGGCCAACAGCGGCATCTTCGTACGGTTCCCGGACCCGAGGACCCCGCTGGACCAGCGTCCGCCGGGCAGTTGCGGCACGGTGGGCTCGGCCCGCAGTTCCCAGGCCTGGGTCGCGATCTACTGCGGCCACGAGATCCAGATCTACGACGGCACGACCGGCGAGACGCAGAAGACCGGCTCGGTCTACAACTTCGCGCCGAACACCCTGGACAAGGCCGGGGCGACCCCGAAGAACCAGTGGAACGACTACGAGGTCCGCGTGATCGGCCAGCACTACACCATCACCCGTAACGGTGTGGTGATCAGCGAGTTCGACAACACACCGGGCAAACAGTCGTCCCGCCAGGGCGACCCGCCCACCGACCTGCGGCAGTTCCTGAGCGGCTTCGTGGGCTTGCAGAACCACGGCAACAACGACGTGATCGAGTTCCGCAACATCAGGGTGCGCCAACTCTGAGGTACTGGTGCCGGATACGGGCCCGACGCCCGTATCCGGCACGACACCGGGGCGCGGAACCAGAAGGCGGCAGCGTCGCGTGGTCGCTCCGCGCGCACTGGCCGTGCAGTGCGCTCGGAGCGGCGGGCTGAGATCGTCCGGTGTGAGCGATCTCGGTTGTGGTCTCGCGGGTGGTCGGCGCCGGATCAGGTGCCGAGGGATGCGCGGGTAGCGGCGATGGCGTCGAGCAACTCCTCATGGCAGTCGAAGCCCCGGTCGATGCAGGTCATGTCGACGCCGCATTCGCGCTGTCGCGCCCTGAGTAGCGGCTGCTCCGGCATGGACACCGGAAAGGCCAGGGGGTCGAGGTCTGGGACGCGTTCCAGGAGCATATCGATGTCTCTGCGGGCGCCATCGCCGACCTGAAGCCACCCGTTGAGGTCGTTGTAGACGACCACGTCGGCGGCGATGCCCTTCGTCCATTCGGTGAAGAGAGCGGCCAGGCTGGTGGCGGCACGAACCGGGTCCCGGGCGTCGGGGGCGATCTCGTAACGCCAGATCTCGCCTTCGTGCTCGCCGGCGAGTACGAAGGTGTAGAGGAGGACATCGAAGTGGAACAGCGGCAGCTGATGCCGCCAGGGGAAAGGCGTACCGATCGAGAACGACAGGTTCTCGAGTGCCTCGCCCCCGTCGGTCGGCCACGGCATGACCCATCCGCCGTTCGGCAGGAGCCGTTGGAGGTGCCATCCCTGGGACTCGATCCAGGTCAGTTGCTCGGCGACGTGGTCCACGTCGAAGAGCCGGTAGACCAGGCCGGGCGGCTGTCCGCCAGGCGGTTCGGCGCGCTCGGGCCAGGTGATGCCCGCGGCCGTGGCCGCCACGCGGTACTCCGCGACCGCGTCACGCAGTACGCGCATGTCGTCGAGCATCACGGAACTCCCGGCGGTTCGGGGGTCATGCACAGGCTGGCCCCGCCCTGGCTGACGGTGAACCCGAAGCTCGGCCCGTTCGCCGCGACCCACGGCTTCACCGGCAGCACGATGAACCGGTCACGTTCAGACCGCCGGGGACGTATACCTTGATGTCGTCGTCGCAGCCGGCCGTGCCCTGAGTGCCGCGCTGGGCCGTGCACGCGGCGTCGATGATCCGCTTGAGCCGCCCGTCCTCCTGGTCGTTCCAGGCGAAGGGGATGTTGTTCCGGCCGGCCACCAGCTTCGTCGTCTTGATCACCTCCGCGTAGACCTTCAGGCTGTTGTACCACTCGCCCTCGCATTGCGCATGTGGCCACTACCCCCGATTTATTGATGTCAATCAAACATTGGGCGGACTGTAGCGTGGCCGGCCCTCGCGGCGGACCTGCGGGAACAGGCCGGGCAACCTTCGCCCCGCCGGAAGTTGCTGGGGAGCTGGCGGCGGACGCCGCGGGAGCCCTGACGTCTCACTTGATCGACAGTCGACAGTTTGTACAGTCCCTCACTGGCAAAGAGCAACGATTGAGGAAGCGCGACCGGCAGACGAAATGGGATCGTGGCTGTGCGGCGTCACTCACGCCGCCCCGCGCGGCAGCCGTCCTCGGTGGCGGCGCCGTCCGGTCGGGCCGCATCTCGCTGCTGAAAGGGCATCTCAACCATGACGCACATCGATCTCGGGGTCGACGAGAAGCAGTTTCCCGGCATCACCGGCCTGATGCGGTACCGCCCGGAAACGGCGAAGCCGCTCAACGAACTGGCCGAAGTGCTGCTGCGCGCCCCTCACTCGCTCCCGGCCGGCGAGCGGGAACTGATCGCCGCGTACGTGTCCGGACGCAACGAGTGCGACTTCTGCTGCGCGTCGCACTCCGCGGTCGCTGCAACGCGGCTCGACGAGGGTTATGCCCTCGTCGACCAGGTGCGCGCAGACCTCGATACCGCCCCGATCTCGGCAAAACTTCGGGCGCTGCTGCGCATCGCCGGCGCGGTCCAGGTCAGTGGCCGCGACGTCACCACCGAGCTGATCGCCGACGCCCGCGCGGAGGGCGCCACCGACGTGGAAATCCACGACACAGTCCTGATCGCCGCCGCGTTCTGCATGTACAACCGGTACGTCGACGGGCTCGGCACCTTCGCACCCGAGGGTCGGGACGCCTACGCCGAGTCCGCTCGTCGGCTCGTCGAGCGCGGCTACGGATCGGCGGTCGGTGTCCCGCCGGCCGGCGAGCCGGCTGCCTGAGCACAGACGCGGGTGCTGGTAGGAAACCTGAGTTGCCCCCGCGCATCCCCGACGCCGTCGACGAGTGAGGCCAAGCGTTCAGCACCCGACGTCGTCGAGAGAACCGTTTCTGCGAGTGGTGCGTCCTAACCTTGCGTGATGGACGTGGACGATGGGGCGCTACTACGCCTCGTCGGTGAGGGCGATCGGCGCGCGTTCGACGTGTTGTATGCGCGGCACGCGCCGTGGCTGGTGCTGCGGCTGCGTCGGCGATGCCGTGATCCGGAGTTGGCGCGGGAGCTGTTGCAGGAGACATTCCTGACGGTGTGGCGGGCTGCGGCCGGTTATCGCGGGGACGGGGCCGTGGTGGGCTGGCTGTGGGCGGTCGCCGCGCGCCGGTTGATCGACGCGCGGCGCCGGGCGCTGGCCCGCCCGCAGAGCGTGGGAGCACCTGACGAGACGGTTCTGGCCTGGTCGCCGTCGGCCGAGGAGGAGGCGCTGGTCGGGGCGTACGACGCGGATCTGCAGCGGGCACTGCGCCGACTGTCGCCCGAACTGCGGGCGGTGTTGCAGGCGACGGTGCTGGACGGGTTGACGGTGCGCGAGGCGGCGGTGTTGCTGGGCGTGCCGGAGGGCACGGTGAAGACCCGGGCGATGCGGGCCCGTCGTGAGCTGAGAGAGGCGTTGTCGTGACGGGCTTTCACGTGGATGCCCGCGTGCTCGCGGCCTACATCGAGGACCGCCTCGCCGACGCCGATGCCTGGTCGGTGGAGGCGCACCTCGACCGGTGCGGCGCATGCCGGGCCAGGATCACTCTCGATGAGGCTGCGATGCGGTCGGTCGAGACGGTGGCGGTGACGCTTCGAGGGCCGCTGCCCGCGCCGGGGCGGATACGGCGGGCAACCCGTTGGCGGCGCATCAGAGTGCTGGTGGCAGCCGGGCCGGCCGCGCGGGGCGCGTGGTTCGTGGCGGTGGCCGTCACCGGGCTGGTCACCCTGGGACTGTTGGTCAGTCCGATGGCGATTCCGCCGTGGTTGCTGCTGCTCGTCGCACCGGCGCTGCCGGTGCTCGGTACCGCCGTGTCGTACGGGCCGTGGACCGATCCGTTGCACGAACTGGTGGCCGGTACACCACACGGTGGGCTGCGGATCGTCCTGTGGCGCACGCTCGCGGTACTCGCGGTGACCGCGCCGGTCGCGCTGCTCGCCGGGGTGGTCACCGGCATCGGTACGCCGGCCATGTGGCCGCTGCTCTGTGTCGCACTCACCACGCTGACGCTGGCGCTCGGATCAATCGTCGAGCCCGGACAGGCCGCTGCGATGGTGCTCGGGGGGTGGGCCGTGACGGTCCTCGCGCCCACCGGCGGCTGGGCGGTCGTGGCGTCGAGCGGCCCGGCATGGCTGGCTGTCACCGCGCTGGCCGCGCTCCTGGTATACGTCCGGCGGGACCAGTTGGGGAGACGAGCGGCATGACGACGGTGAGCGTTCACGGACTGCGGATCAACTACGGCAGGCGGACCGTTCTCGACAACCTGGATCTTGACCTGGGTGTGGGGGTGCACGGACTGCTCGGACCGAACGGTGCCGGTAAGACGACGCTGATGCGGGTCCTGGCCACGGTGCTGCGGCCCGATCGGGGAGACGTCCGGTTGCTCGGGCAACGGATCTCCGACCAGTCGGGACTGCGCCAGGCACGCCGCCGCCTGGGCTACCTCCCCCAGTCCTTCGGCTTCTATCCCCGCTTCACGGTGCGGGAATTCGTCGAGTACTTCGCCTGGCTGAAGGAGATGCCGGCAGCGGAAATTCCGCTCGCGGTGGACCGGGCGATCGAGCGGGTCGGGCTGCTCGACCGGGCCGATGACCGGATGAAGCACCTGTCCGGCGGGATGCTGCGCCGGGCCGGCATCGCCCAGGCCATCGTGAATGACCCTCGGCTGCTGCTGTTGGACGAGCCGACCGCTGGCCTGGACCCGGAACAGCGGGTGGAGTTCCGCGCCCTCCTTCGGGAGGTGGGGCTGGACGCCGTCGTCCTGGTCAGCACCCACCTGGTCGAGGACGTGGTCGCGGCATGCACCCGGGTCACCCTGGTCGACGCCGGCCGGCTCGTCTTCACCGGCCTGCCCGATGAGCTGATCGCCGCCGGCGGAGACGGCGACAGCGGCGACTCCCCGATCGAGCGCGGATACACCGCGGTGCTGCGTAACGCTCGGGCGGCTGCACAGTGAGGCGCGTGCTGTGGGTGGAGCTACGCCGGGGTACGGCACCTTTCGCCGCCCTGGCCATGTTCGGCGCCGGGGTGTGGATGCTGGCCGTGCACCCCGACGACTGGGGCGGCCGGTGGGCCGGGCTCGCCAACTACCTCCGGGTGTCGATGCTGATCCTGTGCGCGCTGATGATCGCAGCGGGAGCCTGGCAGGCCGGCCGGGAGCGGCGGCGCGACATCGACGAGCTGATCTCTTCCACGCCGCGGCCGGGCTGGCAACCGCTGGTGGTGGCGTGGCTGGCCGTGGCACTGGCCGGCACCGCCGGCGTGCTGGTCGCCTTCAGCGGGGCAGCGGTGCTGGTCGCCCGGGTCGCCACCTATGCCGGGGGCGGCTGGTGGCGGACCCTGGTCGTCGGTGTCATCGCGCTGGGGGCCGCCACCGCTCTCGGTGTGCTCGTCGGGCGGCTGGTGCCGCTGCGGGTGGCGGCGCCGATCGCCGGTCTGTCCGCATACCTGGCGCTGGCGATCGGCACGTACTGGGACACGAAGGCCGGCGCGTGGCTCTCCCCGGTCTACAGTGGTTGGCCCCCGTACAGCGTCGTTCCCGGCCGAGTCACCGCGTTGCAGGCCGCATGGTTGCTGGCGCTCACGGCCCTTCTGCTCGCTGCCGCGGCACGGCGGCGTCTCGCCGCCATGCTGGCCGGCGGACTCGCGGTCGCCGTCGTGATACCGATCATCACCGGGCCGACCGCCCATCGCCTGCCGGCCGACCCCGGCGCGGTCGAGTTGGTGTGTACGAGCACCGGCCCGCAGGTCTGCCTGTCCAGGATCAACGCCTTCCTGCTCGACGACGTGGCTCGGGTCGTGCAGCCGATCCTGGCGCGCCTCGACGGCATCCCCGGCGCGCCTCAGCGGGCGGTGGACGAGGCCGCCGGGCGGACAGGGCACCCGGCCGACGACACGGTTGGGCTCGCTCTCGACTACCAGTCCACTGCCTTGGGTGGCCTGGCCGAACCCGAGTACCTACGCGCGAACTTCCACCATGTGACGTTCCCCGGATGTCTCGCCAGCTCGGTGATCCGCACGGTGGGCCCGCAGGTTTACCACACCATGGCACTGGCGATCGCGTGGTTGCTCGACGAACCGCCGAGGGTCGACGTACCCATCGATTGGCTCCGCGCGCTGCCCCTTGAGCGCCAACGCGCCTGGTTCGCCGCCTACCTGCAGGCGGCGGCACGCTGCGACCTACCGGCCCTCATTCAGCTCGGCCAACCAGAGTGAACGGCCGTTTCCTCGCGCTGCACCTGACCGCCCGGGGTGCGCCGGCGTTCACGACCGGCCTCACCACCATCACGGCGCTGGCCTGGTTGGCTGGAAGCTGGCTCGCCAGTCGCCCCTACTTCGACGGACCCGCCGCCCGCGTCCCGGTAGTCGCACTCGCACCACTGCTTGCCGTGCTCCTGCTCGGCCCCACCCTCGCCGGCGCCGATCCGGACCTCGAACGCAGCACACCGCTACCCTGGCGAGCCTGGCGGGCAGGCCACGTACTCCTCGCCGTCCTCGCCATCGCCGCGGCGCTCAGCCTGACCGGACTGCACTCCCCACACACGTTCGGTGCCTACCCGCTGGTCCGCAACACCCTCGGCTGCGCCGGCCTGGTCACCGGCGCCGCAGTGCTGCTCGGTGCGCGACTGGCATGGCTGCCAGCCTTCGGCTACGTGTGCGCCGTCTACGCTGCCGCTCCCCGGCAAGCCGGCATCGCGGTGGCGATGTGGGCCTGGCCGGTCCAGCCCTCCACCGCCACCGCGTCCTGGCTCGTCGCCGTCGTGCTGTTCGTCGTCGGTGCCGCCGGATACGTGCACCTCGGGGCCAGCCCGCCGGGCACGGTTCGCCGGTACCGCCGACGACGTCGACCATGCGCTGCAACAGGGACGCCATGAACGACGCTTCAGCACGGCCCCGGCCGCCGGGTGCCCGGGCCCGGTCAGCGACGCAACGCCAGGGTGACCTGTCCGGCCGATCATGCCGGACAGGCCCGTGGTCCCGAGGGGTGCTCAGCGCTTGAGCGTGAAGGTGAAGTCGCCGGCGAGCTTGCCGCTCAGCCGGGCTGCCGAAACGAGTTTCCCCTCCGCGATCAGTCGCTCGACCTCGGCTCGCGAAAGACGGCAGCCTTCAGCGATCAGTCGCACCGGCCGGACCGGGATCCGCGCCGCAAAGCGGACCGAGACGTCGATCACCTCGCGGTCCAGGTGATCCGATCCGCCGGTGTCGAGGCGCCAGGAGTTGTCCCAGTCGAGGGCGATGCGGTTGCGGCGCTGCACGACCGGATCCTGGAGCAGCTCAGCTGTCAGGCCAGGGTCGTTGTCATGCAGCCGGTCCAGGAGCTCGGGTGGTACGGAGCGCACATTCATCCGTTCCAGGACCGTGAGCTTTGCCGTTTCCCCGCAAGCGGTACAGAGCGCGAGGAGCCAGGCGTCGATAAGCTTGTGGTTTGCGTTGACGCGAAATTTACCGCTTGGCCGGAAGCGCTCGGACGCGCACGCGTGGCAACGGCGGCGAACGAGCGGCAGGCAGGTGGGTACGACCACCCAGTTTTTGAGCACAGAAGTACACCGGTTTCAGTGAGAAGTCCGCAGCAAGAAGGAGCGCGGCGCAGGTGCGCGACGCGCGACAAATCAGCGCTCGGGAGGTCTCACAGGGTGTACAACGGCACGTCCTTGACTAGACGACTTGATTCGGCAGCACGGTAAAGGCGCACGTCGGCGCCGCACCACTGGTTTTCGAGTGCCTCACCGCCAGTTCCCTCCGGCGGATCATGGGCTTGGACAGGTCAGATCGCAGCTCTCTACGTGGCCTGGGCGGGCTCGGCTTTGCACCGAGCCCGCCCGCTCCGGATCAACCCGATCCCAATCACGAGGCGTGACAACGCCCACTCGATTCGGCATACACCGTTGCCCGTGACGTCAGGACCATCTGAGCCGGATCCGCGTCACGCCACTAGCGCTGCAGTGTGAGCAAACCGGGCCGATAGGGCAGGAGGCCGTAGTCGCCGCCGGAGTTGGGGGCACGTCCCTGGTAGAGCAACCGCAGGTTGCAGGGATCGACGGTCATGGTCTGATCGGCGTTGCTGCGAATCAGTTCGCCGTGGCTGATGTCGTTGGTCCAGGTGGCGCCGCTGTTGGCCTTGCCGGCGAAGGGATTGCTCTCGGTTGCGGCCTGCGGTGTCCATGAGCCGCCCAGACTGGTGGCCGTGAACGATCGGAAGTAGCGACCCTGCGCGCCGATCGCCTCGACGAGCATGAGGTATCGGTTCTCGCCCTGGATCTTGTAGACCTGAACCCCTTCGAACAGGTTGTTCGTCGAGTCGGTCATGATTATCGTCGATGTGGAGCCGAAACTTCCCGGGAAATTCCCGATGGGCATGCTGGCCCGGTAGATCCGGCCGTTGTCGCCGGCGAAGAACAGGTACATGTTCGTGCTGTCACCGATGAGCGCCTGGTCGATGGGTCCCGTGCTGGAGTTGGCGATGCTTCCGGAGAAGAGCGTCTGCGCTGATGACCAGCTGTTCACGTTGGTGGGGTCGGTCGACGTGCGGTAGGAGAAGGCGGGCCCTCCCCACTGGTAGGCGAGCACCCAGATGTTCCTCGGGGCGAAGTAGAACAGGGTGGGCGCGACAGCCGAGAAGGGCATCGCGTTCTGGCTGGCCGAGGCCATGTCGGACCAGTTCGTGAAGAGGCCGAAGTTCATCGAGCCCCACGTCGTTCCCGTGTCGTGCGTCGTCGCGTAGACGAGATGCCTTCCGTTGTACGGGGCGTGGGTGAAGTCCTTGAGCGAGACCCACCCCGACCTCGGGTTCGCCAGCGAGCCCGTCGATGTCCAGCGATACGTCGACGGAAGAGCGCACGTGCCGGGCGGCGGCGTGGTGGGGTTGGTACCGCCGTCGACGCGGACGAGTTGCCATTGCTGGTTGTTGCCGCCCCAGTCGTCGTACTGCACGATGTTGCCACCGTCAGCGGTCGATGCGCCTTGCACCTCCACCGCCTTGTTACTGTTCCGGTTGATCAACCGGACGTAGCCGCCAGCCGAGTCCGCCAGCCGGAACTGCTGGTTGGCCCCGTTGCCGTCGGTCCACTGCACGATGCTGGCACCGTTGGCGGTTGACCAGTTGTATACGTCCAGCACCTTGCCGGACAGCCGCGACTTCAACCGGTAGTAGCCGCCGCCGGAGTCGACGAACTGCCACTGCTGCTGGTTGCCGTTGTTCCGGGCCCACTGGGTGATCCGCGCCCCGTCGTTCGTGGCGAGGTTGTACACGTCCAACGCCTTGCCACTGTTGCGGTTCAACAACACGTACCACGCGCTCGTGTCGACCGTTGCCGCGGCGGCGGGCGTCGACACCACCGCGGCGGCGGCACCACTGACCACCACGGCCGTCACGCCAGCCGCAACAACCCGCGGCAACCACCTACGCCGTCGCGGCGGCGGCGCGATCGATGGAGACCTACCAAAGGCAGACATGATCCTCCTCCAATAACCAAGAGCCGAACGGTGCGCGCGGAGATGGGCGCACCGCGACGCATGGACCGGGCGCATGCGGGGAGAATGTCAGCGCTAACAGGGCCTCCGCATGCCCTGGCGTACGCCTGGATCCAAGGTCCGACGACGCAGGCTTGCCCGGTAAGCCACAGGCATCGTCGTCCTTGACTATCGACTGTGAGCGATAACATGCCGTTCGTCAAGTCGTAATGTTCTGGGTCCGGGAAGCGGAGCCGTCCGTCCTTGCCGCGCTTGGCGGGTGAGCACCCGACCGGCAGGACTACCGAAGATCTCGACCGGTCCGTTCACGATCTCCGATGGTCGCGGTGCCGCCCCTCAGGACGAGTCCTGGAAACGCTCGTACCGAGACCACACCCCGCGGGTATACATCGCATATGGCCCCGGCGCACACGGATGATGCGAACGGATCTCGATAGGGCAGCCCGGGCGGCCGAAGCGTCTGTTGTGCTCATCCCCTATGACCGGCGCGTGACTGAGGGAGAAGGGATGGTGGCGCGGTGCCGACCAACCGGCTGGAGGCGTTCAGCGACGGCGTCCTTGCCATCATCATCACGATCATGGTGCTGGGACTCAAGGTCCCGACCGGTCACCACCTCTCCGACCTCGTCCACACGACCGGCATCGGGCTGTTGACCTACCTCCTCAGCTTCATCTACGTCGGCATCTACTGGAACAACCATCACCACATGTTCCGCCTGGTACGGCAGGTCAGTGGCGGAGTGCTGTGGGCCAACCTGGCGCTGCTGTTCTGCCTGTCGCTGTTCCCATTCACCACAGCCTGGGTCGACGACTCACGATTCGAACGGACCCCGGTCGTCATCTACGGTCTGAACCTGCTCGGCGCGGCCATCGCGTACTTCGTGCTCCAGACCGTGATCATCCGGCAGCAGGGGCCGAAGTCGCCGCTGCGGGAAGCCGTCGGCGCCGACCTGAAGGGCAAGCTGTCCCCGGTCTTCTACGTCGCCGGGATACTCAGCGCCCTACTGATCGGCGGGCGGGTCGGAGTTGGGCTCGCCGAGGCGTGCTTCGTCGCCGTGGCGATCATGTGGGTCGTACCCGACCGCCGCATCGACCGGGTGGTCCGCCAGCACCAGACCCTCGACTGAAGAACGCCGGTGACCCGATCCTGATGCGACGATCCTCGGGGCTCCGTCTCTGAGTCGGACCGTTGTTGCCGACCATCCCTACCGTGGTCGGCAGCCCGCCCCCGGAGTCACCGGCGGCGCGCCGCCGAGGAGTGGTCATGCCTGGTCCAGCCCTGCTCCGCACCGCCATCGTCGCCCTGACCGCTGCGCTCGTGGTCAGCGGCTGCACGCCCACCGGCACCAGCACCACCGAATCCACCACGGCGACCTCGACGCCCGGGGATCCCGCCGCGCCGGAAAGCGTCGAGCCGAGCGCCGCGGCCGAGCCCACCACGAGCGGTACGACCGGCGGTGACTCGACCGGCGACGGTTCGACCGGCAGCGGTTCGACCGGCAGCGGTTCGACCGGCGGCGGGCAGTCCGGGGCGAAGTCGAACACACCGTCGGCGAACGAGCCGACGATCACCTACTTCCGGGTCGCCCAGAAGCCCTCCTGCCCGGCCGGGACGAGCGCCAACCCGATCCCCGGCACGCCGGTCGTTCTCGAATGGAAGACCAGCAACATCGACTCCGTCGCCCTATCCGTCGACGGCCAAGGCGTGTACGCCGACAACTACCCGCCGACCGGCAGCGAGACCCTGAACTTCCCGTGCGCGGGCGGTGAGGGCGACATCCAGCGGCACACCTACCTGCTGACCGCGCGCAACTCCCAGGGCGAGAAGACGAAGACCCTGGTGGTGACCGCGACCGTACATGACATCCCGGAGGTGTGACGGGCTGCGCTGGCTACTCGCCGAAGCCAACGCGGGCCGGTTTCACCGGAACTGGCCCGACCATCGGGCCTGCACCGCACCAGGAGATCCGGGCAACCGGGGGAAGCTCAGTACGCCAACAGCTGAGGGCGAGGACCGGTCGCCGTCAGCCTGCGAAAAGCTGGGTTTCGTTGGCTGGCGGGAGTACCACGATGCCGTCGTCGTCGCTGTAGATCGCGGCGCCCGGCATGAAAGTGCAGTTGCCGAAGGCAACCGGGATATCACTGTCACCGGCCCCGGTCTTGGTGCTCTTGCGGGGGTTGGCGCCGAGTGCCTTGATACCGATCTTCAGTGCGGCAAGGGCGGCGACGTCGCGGACCGCGCCGTTGATGATCACACCTGCCCAGCCGTTCTCTGCCGCCATGCCTGCGATGACGTCGCCCATCAGCGCTCGATGCAGCGACCCTCCGCCGTCGACGACGAGTACCCGGCCGTTGCCCGGCTCGGCGATGATCGACTTGAGCAGGGCGTTGTCCTCGAAGCACCTTACGGTGACGGCAAGCCCGTGGAACATCCGGTTAGCCCCGAACTGGCGCAGTTGGATGTCACAGGAGCCGATCCCGTCGCCGTGTTCGTCGACGAGGTCCGCCGTGGCGAAATCCGCAGCGGTCGAGGTGGGTTGCGGGGTCATGGGTGTCCTTCCAGAGTCATGGTGCTGACGGCGCAGGCGCGGGATGGTCGGCGGACGACGGCGGTGGTCGCAGGCCATGCGCCGCCAGGGCTGCGGCCGACAGACCGGCGGCGGTGAAGGCGAGCACGCCGGCGGCGCCGGTCCCGATGGCGACGACGCCGGCGGTCGTGGGAATCAGGATCTGGCCCAAGCGGTTGCCGGTGAGCCGCAGCGACATGGCCCGGCCGCGGAGTCCCGGTGGGGCGGACTCGGCCAGGAAGGACATGGTCAAGGGTTGGCCGACGCCAAGCCCGAGGCCGGCAAGGGTGATGACGAGGGCCATCAGCCACAGCGGCAGGGGTAGCAGCAGCAGCGCCAGGCCTGCTGCGGAAAGGGCGACCGCCGTGGTGAGGAGCCGGCGACGGCCGATCAGCGCGGCGAGCCGGCCGAGGAAGAGCCGCGAGACCATGGACGCGGTGGCGCGAAGGGCGAGCAGTATGCCGATGGCTCCGGCGGCGATGCCCCGCTCGGCACCCAGGGCGGGCAGGTAGACCAGCGTGATGTCGACCGCGGCCAGGACGACGCAGCTGACGGTGAGGGCACGGACCAGCCCTGGCTGTCGCAGCAGCTTCCGCACCCCGCCTACGGATTGTTCACTGGCGGATCGGGAACCTCCCGATGGTCGGAGGAAGCCTGCGGCGGCAAGTAGGGGCAGGGTCAGGACGACGGCGCCCAGAAAGATCGCCTGAGTGTCCGGCATCGGGCGGTCGCCGCCGAAGGCGATGATCAGCCCGGGCCCGACTGCTTGCCCGAGCGAGGCGGCGAAGGTGTAGTGCCCGAAGGCGGAGTCGTACCGGCCCGTGGGCGTGCTGTTGGCGACCAGTGCCTGCTGCGCCACCACCGAGCAGAGGTGCCCGGTGCCGAGCAGCATGGTGGCGAGCACCAGACCGAGGACGGTGCCGCCGAGCAGGGCGAGGCCCGCCGCGGCGGCCGTGAGCAGCGCGGACCCGATCACCATGATCCGGCGTTCGCCCCAACGGTCGACCGCATGACCGGAGGGAATGGCCAGCACGAACGGCACCACGGCGAAACTGGCGCCGAGCAGGCCCAGCCACGCGGCGGGCACGTCGAGGTCCAGCGCGCGGTAGGTGGCGGCGGGCCGGAGCACGAAGGTGACGGCTTGGACCAGGATGGTGTGGGTTAGCAGCAGGATCAGCTGTGCCCGGTGCCTGGTCGGCACTTCGGCCGCGCCCACCCGCGCAGAGACCGTGGTGCTCACATATCCGGTTCCTGCCCCATCGTGGCGGACCGCTGCGCGTCGAGCCGGTACGCCGCCTTGGCGCCGAGGCTCGTGCCGATGTGCTGGCGCATCACTTCCGCGGCACCGACGGCGTCTCCGGAGATGACGCATTGCAGCAGCGCCTCGTGCTCGGCTGCCTTCTGGGCCCGCTCCTCCGGGCCGCGGACGACTTCGAGGCCGAAGCGGCGGTAGCGGTCCGCCTTGTCCCACAGCGCGTCGAGAGTGCTGATGAGGATCTCGTTGTGGGACGCGGTGTAGATCGCGGTGTGGAAGCGACGGTGCGCGACGAGGTCGACGAAGCCGGGGTTGTTCGGCAGCGGCTTCAGCCCCTGGATGGCCTCACGCATCTCCCGGATGTCGGCGGTGCTGCGCCGTTCCGCCGCGAGGGCGACGGCCAGCGGATCGAGTGAGTTGCGGATCTCCAGCAGGTCTCGCGCCTCCTCGGCGCTGAGCGGGGTGACCCGCGCATCCCGATGGGCATCCAGCTCAACCAGTCCCTCGGACTTCAACCGGCGTAGGGCTTCCCGTAGCGGGGTGGTGCTGATCCCGATCGTCCTGGCGAGCATCGCCTGGTTGAGTACGGCCCCTGGTTCGTACTCGCCGGAGAGGATCGCTTCCCGCAGCCTGGTGTAGGCGAAGTCGCTCTTCCGGGGGAACAGCTCCGTCGACTGACTCATCCAACCTCCCGCGTCGTGGGTTATAACCTACAGCACTCCGGCCAACTCTGGTCGAGCACCCTCCCCAGACATGCCGGCTCCGTGTGGCTCCCGAGCGGCCAGCAGGGCAACCTTCCAGCTCGCACACTCCGCCACGACTCCCTGAGAAAGTTTTTCGGCCCACCCTGTTGACGGACGGAGGTTATAACCTCCATCGTGTGGTGGCTGCCACACCGACGTTTCCTTCGCATCAAGGAGCGGTAAATTGACCACCACCTCTACGGGTCCACTCGGGTCCGGGTCCCCCGTCGGGCGTCGACGGCTTCTGATCTCCCTCGCCGCGCTATCTCTCGCGCTGCCCCTCGCGGCCTGCGGAGGCTCCGAGCCGACGGCGCCGCCGAACGTGATCGTCGAAGGCGCAGCGCCGGACTACTACCCGGCCGAGTACAGCCAGGTCATCGAGGCGTCCAAGGGTGAGGGCGGCGAGCTGACCATCTACTCCAACACCGACCAGGAGAACTGGGCGCCGATCTTCCGCGACTTCCAGAAGAAGTACCCCTGGGTGAAGAAGATCTCGGCGAACAACCTCGACAGCGACGAGGTTTTCCAACGGGTGTTGGCCGAGCAGGCGACGGGCCGGTCCCCGGCCGACATCCTGGTGTCCAACGCCGCGCAGGCCTGGGCCGAGTACAACGTCGAGGGCCAGAACCGCCTGATGCCCTACGCCTCTCCAGAACTCGGCAAGCTGCCCGAGTTCGCGACCCTGATACCGAACGTGTACACGATGTCGATCGACCCGATGACCATCGCGTACAACACCTCGCTGGTCCCCGAGGCGCCGACCGGCATGGCCAGCCTCGCCGAGATCGTGGCCAAGGACCCGCAGAAGTTCGACAACAAGATCACCACCCGGGACGTCAAGGGGGCCTTCGGCTTCACCGTCTCCAACACCTACACCCAGGCACGCCCCGACGGATGGGCGAGCCTGGAGAAGCTGCTGCCGCTCGCCCGGCCCGAAACGTCCTCCGGGACGCAGACCGAGAAGATCCTGGCCGGCGAGTACCTGGTCGGCTTCTTCATCTCGGGCGCCCCGGCGTATCCGGTGGTCAGGAACAGCGGCGGCCTGTTCAAGGTGACCTTCCTCGACGACGGCACCGTGGCGCTGCCCCGCGGCATCGGCATCGCCCCCCAGGCACCGCACCCCAACACCGCGAAGCTCTTCACCGACTTCGTCCTCTCCGCCGAAGGGCAGCGCGCCGTGGCCGAGGGGGGCCTGACGTCCTATCGGGACGACGTCGCGCAGGCCGAGGGGCTGCACACCTACCAGGAGATCATCGACGCGGTCGGTGAGCAGAACGTGATCCTCGTCAAGTACCAGCTCGTGCCGGACGCCAAGATCCAGGAGTTCGTGAACCGGTGGAACGGGCTGCTGGCCCGCTGAGGCGGCCCGACCTCAGGAGCGGAGCAACAACAATGACAACCCTCACCACGCCGGCCGAGGCGTCACGTCGGGCGGCAGGACCAGAGATGGTCCCGCCGCGCTACCGACGCCTGGCCGGCGTCGGCCGGGAGCTGTGGGTGCAGTACGCGGTGTTGGCACTACTGGCCCTCCTGGTGCTGGCACCGGTCGTACCCACCCTGTACCAGTCCTTCCTGGACCGGCCGCTGTACCAGGCCGGCGGCATCCTGACCGCCGACAACTACGTGCGCCTGTTCACCGACGCGGGCTTCGGCAGGGTCATCCTCAACACCGCGCTGTTCGCCCTGGGCACCACGGCCCTCACTCTGATCATCGCGGTGCCCATGGCGGTGCTGGTGGTACGCACGAAGCTGCCCGGCGCCCGGCTGTTCGCCGCCGCCATGCAGTGGCCCTTCTTCATCTCCTCGCTAATCCTGGGCTTCGGCTGGATCACCCTGTACGGGCCGGCGGGTTTCGTCAGCGTCCAGGTGCGCGAGTGGATCGGCACGGTGCCGTGGAACCTGTACTCGATCCCCGGCATGGCGGTCACCGAGGCCGTGGCGCTGGCGCCGATCGCGTACGTGTTCTGCGCCAACGCCCTACGGCAGTCCGACGCGTCGCTGGAGAGCGCCGCCCAGGTCTGCGGTGCTCGCCCGCTGCGGATCCTGTTCTCGGTCATCATTCCGATGCTGCGGCCGCCGATGGTGTACAGCTCCATCCTCGTGTTCAGCATGTCCGTGGAGACGCTCAGCGTCCCCCTGCTCTACGGACAACCGGTCGGCATCTCCGTCTTCTCCACCTTCCTGTACAGCAACGGTTTGCAGTCGATCAACCCGGACTACGGGGTGCTGGGCGCCGCGTCCGCCCTGATCCTGCTGGTCACCGTCGGGTTGGTGGCCACCCAGGCCAAACTGTTGAAGGACGCCCAGCGGTTCGTCGCGGTACGGGGAAAGGCGACCCGCCCACGGCGGCTGGACCTGGGCTGGATCAAGTGGGTCGGTATCGCCGCCATCGGCGTGTACGTCGTCTTCGGCGCTCTGCTGCCGATCGGCGGACTGGTGTTCCGGTCGTTCACCCTGATCTTCACCCCGCTCCAGTCGCCCCTGGAAACTGTCACCCTGGCCAACTACGAGCGGATCTTCGGCTTCCAGGCGTACATCCAGTCGATCTGGAACAGCCTGATCGTTGCCGCCGTCGGCGCCCTGCTGGTCAGCCTGCTCTCCCTGCTGGCCGTGGTGGTGGCCCGCCGGTCGAGTTTCCGGTTCGCCCGGGCCGTGGAATACCTGTCCCTGGCACCGCAGGCCATGCCGGGCATCATCATCGGCATCGGCCTGTTCTGGGCCTTCGCCTACGCGCCCTTCGGCACCGGCGGGTTGATCCAGGGCACCCTGTTCGCACTGATCATCGCTTTCGGGCTGCGGGCGTTGCCCAGCGGCTTCGGCTCCATCGCGCCGTCGATCATGCAGATCGGCCAGGAACTCGACAACGCCGCTCGCGTCTCCGGCGCCGACTGGCTGCGCACCTTCGCCCGGATCCTCGGCCGCCTCCTCGTGCCGGCGTTCGCCGGGGCGGTGATCCTCACCTTCGTCACCATGCTCAAGGAGTACTCGCCAGCGATCTTCCTCGCCTCCGCGGACTCCAACATCCTGGGCACCACCATGCTCGAACTCTGGGTCCAGGGCAACACCGGATCGGTGGCGGCACTGGCCACCATCCAGATCGCCATCACCGCCGCCTTCGTCGGACTGGCCGGGCTACTTATGAGAGGGCATCACGATGCCTGACGTCGTCATTACCAACCTGTTCAAGAAGTTCGGTGCGGTGACCGTGCTGCACGAGATCGACCTGACCATCCGCGACGGCGAGTTCTTCACGCTGCTCGGCCCGAGTGGCTGCGGAAAGTCCACCACACTCAACTGCGTCGCGGGACTGGAGCAACCCACCGGCGGCACGATCAGCGTGGGCGGAACCACGTTCGTGGACAGCGCCGGTCGGCGGTTCCTGCCGCCCGAGGAACGCAACCTGGGCATGGTTTTCCAGTCGTACGCGCTGTGGCCGCACATGACGGTCGAGGCAAACCTCGCCATGCCGCTGACCATCCGGAAGGTAGGCAAGAAGGACCGGCAGGAGCGCATCGCCGACGCGCTGGAGAAGGTCGGCCTCGCCCACCTCAAGGGCCGCTACCCCCACCAGCTCTCCGGCGGCCAGCAGCAGCGGGTCGCGCTCGCCCGCGCACTGGTCTACTCCCCGTCCGTGCTGCTGCTGGACGAGCCGTTGTCCAACCTCGACGCCAAGCTGCGGGAGCAGGCCCGGGCCTGGCTCAAGCGGCTCCAGGAGGACCTGGGCATCACCACCGTCTACGTCACGCACGACCAGGACGAGGCGCTCGCGCTCAGCGACCGGATCGCGGTGATGTCCGAAGGACGCATGCTCCAGGTTGGGACCCCTTACGAAATCTACGAACGCCCGGCCGCGCCCGAGGTCGCCGCGTTCGTCGGTCGATGCAACTTCCTTCCCGGTCAGGTGACGGAGAGCGCCGACGGGCACAGCCGGGTCCGGCTGGACTGCAGCGGCGACATCGTCGAGGTGCGCAGCGCCGAGGCCGTCCGGGCCGGGCAGCAGGTGACCATCGCCGTCCGCCCCGAGCGGCTCGAGGCGCTTTCCGTCGACCCCACGGCCCCCGCCACCAACAGCCTGACCACCGAGGTACTGACCAGCTCGTACGTCGGGTCCCGCTACGAGTACGACCTCAAGCTGGGCAACCACATCGTCCAGGTCTCGACCTCCCGGCCCGGTCTCACCGGGACCGTACGGCTGACCTTCAAGCCCGACGAGGCGCTGCTCTACCCCAGCACGGTGCACCCGTCGGAGGAGGTCGCGGACCTGCTCACCGTAGCGGCGTGACCCCGACCAACAGACCCGACAGTCGCGAAAGGCATCCCCAACCATGACCAGCACCACCCGCCCAGGCCGCTACTCCCTCGGGGTTCTGCACGGCGACGGCATCGGACCGGAGATCGTCCCGGCATCTGTCGCCGTGGTCGACGCCGCCTTCGACGCCGCCGGACTCGACCCGGTCGACTGGATCGAACTCCCGTTGGGGGCGGCGGCCATCGTCGAACACGGCAGCGCCGTTCCGAAATCGACCCTCACCGCGCTCGCCGACCTCGACGGGTGGCTGCTCGGCCCGCACGACAGCGCCGCCTACCCGGAACCGCACCGCGCCAAGCTCAACCCGAGTGGCACCATCCGCAAGCACTTCGACCTGTACGCGAACATCCGCCCGGCGAAGGCGTTCGACGGCGGCAAGGCAGTGGTACCCGGCACGGACCTGGTGATCGTCCGCGAGAACACGCAGGGCTTCTACGCCGATCGCAGCACGTACGCCGGCACCGGCGAGTTCATGCCCTCGCCGGATGTCGCCATCGCCCTGGGCATCATCACCCGGCCGGCGGTGGAACGCATCGCGCGGTCCGCGTTCGAGCTGGCCCGCCGCCGCAACAAGCGGGTCACGATCGTGCACAAGGCCAACGTGCTCCGGATGACCACCGGGCTGTTCCGCGACGTGTGCCGTGAGGTCGCCGGCAGCTACCCCGACGTCAGCGTCGACGACTTCCACATCGACGCCATGACCGTGCATCTGGTTCGTCGCGCCGCCGACTTCGACGTGATCGTCACCGAGAACATGTTCGGCGACATCCTGTCGGACCTGGCCGGTGAGATCGCCGGGTCGCTGGGCATCGCCCCCTCGATCAACTCGTCCGACACCCACGCGATGGCCCAGGCGGCGCACGGCTCGGCACCGGACATCGCCGGCCGCGACATCGCCAACCCGATCGCCATGATCCTGTCCAGCGCCATGTTGCTCGACTGGCTCGGTGCCAAGCACGCCGACGAGCGGGTCCGGGACGCCGCGGCCCGAGTGGAGCGGGCGGTCGAGACCACGGTACGCGCCGGCACCACCACCCCCGACCTCGGCGGATCGGCGTCGACCAGCGCCTTCGCCGCCGCTGTCGTCGACGCGGTCCGCGCCGGCTGAGCCCTGACCACGCGCGGCGGGCGGTGCTTTTGACGGTGCCGCCCGCCGCCCGCTGCCGTCACACCTGAGGAGCACCGTTGACCGACAGCCCACCCACCGTCGCCGTCATCCACGCCACAGCGGCGTCGATGGCCCCGGCGGCAGACGCCTTATCCGCTGCGTTCCCGCAGGCCCGAGTCTGGAACCTGCTGGACGACCTGCTGCTCAGGCAGGCCGAGCAACACGGTGGTGTCACCGCGCCGTTACGCCGGCGCATGTCCACCCTCATCGGGCACGCCGTCGACGGTGGGGCCAACGCCGTCCTGCTCAGCTGTTCGATGTACGGGCCGGTCGCCCAGGAGCTCGCCCCCGCGTACCCGGTCCCAGTGCTCGCCTCCGACTAGGCATTGTTCGACGAGGTTGCGCGGCGGCGTCCGGCCCGGGTGACCGTCCTCGGTCCAGTGCGCGACGGCGTCGACGACACCGTCGCCCGCCTCGCCGCCCACCTCGCGTCGGCCTCGGTCGACGCACGGGTGGCCGGGGCCGTCGTCGAGGGCGCCCGCACGGCCGGTGACGACATCGCTCTCGCCCAGCTCGTCGGCGAGACGGCCCGGCGGTTCCGGCAGCGCAGCGACCTGATCCTGATCGGCCAGTTCTCGCTCGCGCCCGGTCTCGCGGCAGCCCGCGAAGCGGTCGACGTACCGGTGCTCAGCGCGGCGCACCTCGCCGCGACCGCGTTGCGTGGCCGGCTCGCGGCGGAGCCGGCGCGATGAGCGGCCCGCTGGCGGGGCCCGTGCTGGGCTGCATCGCCGACGACTACACCGGCGGCACGGACGTCGCGGCGGCGCTGCGTCGCGCGGGGCTGCGCACCGTCCTGCTGTTCGGCGCCCCGCAGGCGGGGCGGCGGCTTCCCCCGTGCGACGCGGTGGTCGTGGCGCTCAAGTCGCGGACCGTCGCGGCACCCGATGCCGTCGCACAGTCTGTGAACGTCCAGCGCTGGCTGCGCGAGCAGGGAGTCGGGCGGCTGTACTTCAAGTACTGTTCCACCTTCGACTCCACCGACGCCGGCAACATCGGCCCGGTCGCGGACGCGTTGCTGGACGCCGCCGGTGCACCGATGACTCTGATCTGCCCGGCGTCGCCGGAACACGGCCGCACGGTCTACCGGGGGCACCTCTTCGTCGGAGACATTCCGCTGTCCGAGTCACCCATGCGGCACCACCCGCTGACCCCGATGACCGACGCCAACCTCGTCCGGGTGATGAGCCGCCAGACATCCCACCGGGTCGGGCTGCTGCCGCTCGACGTGGTGCGCGCCGGCCACCAGGCCGTCACGGCGCGGTTGGCGCAACTACGCGCCGACGCCGTACGCCACGTCGTGGTCGACGCCACCGACGACACCGACCTCGACGTGGTCGCCACGGCGGCCGCGTCATTCGCGGTGCTGACCGGTGGCGCCGGCCTCGCACGGGCCGTCGGCGCCGCCGCCCGGGGCGTAAGGCAGGACGAGTACCGGCATCCCGTGGCGCTGCCCGCCGGCCCGGGTCTGGTGCTCGCCGGCAGCTGCTCCGCCGCGACACTCGCGCAGGTCGACCACGCCCGTACCGCGTTCCCCTCCCACCGCCTCGACCCGGCGGCGACCCCCGACCCCGACGAACTGCTCGCGACGGCGACCGCCTGGCTGAGGGAGCACATCGAGGCGGCGCCTTTGATGCTCTACTCCTCCGCCCCGGTGGAGCAGCGGCGGGCGGCCGTCGCCGCCCTCGGGCCCGGCACCGCCGAGATCCTCGAACAGACCCTCGGCGCGCTGGCGCGTACCGCCGTCGCCCTCGGGGTTCGCCGCCTCGTGGTGGCCGGCGGTGAGACCTCCGGCGCCGTGGTGTCCGCGCTCGGTGTCGATGCGGTGGTCGTCGCCGACGAGGAGGACCGCGGCGTGCCGTGGTGTCTCACCCCGGAGCCGCCGGTGCTCGGCCTGCTCCTCAAGTCCGGCAACTTCGGCCGGCCGGACCTGCTGGTCCGGGCCGTGAAGGGAGCCGCATGACCACCGACATCCGGCAGCAGATCGTCGCGCTCGGCGCCTCGCTGTTCGCCCGCCGGCTCACCTTCGGCCGCACCGGCAACATCAGCGTCCGCGACGGCCGGCAGATCCTGCTCACCCCGACCGGTGCGAGCCTCGGCGCGCTGGACCCGCAGCACCTGTCGGTCATCGACCTGGCCGGCGACCACGTCGCCGGCCCGGCCCCGTCCAAGGAAGCCTTCCTGCACGCCGCCGCCTACCGGTCGCGGCCCTCGGCCGGCGCCGTCGTCCACCTGCACAGCACCTACTCCGTCGCCGTGTCCTGCCTCGCCGACGTCGACCCGAGCAATGTGCTGCCACCGCTGACCGCCTATTACGTGATGCGCGTCGGGCGGCTGCCCCTGCTGCCGTACCACGCCCCGGGCGATGCCGGGCTGCGGGCACTCGCCGAGGAGGTCGCCCGTGACCACCACGCGTTCCTGCTGGCCAACCACGGCCCGGTCGTCGCCGGCGGCGACCTCGCCGCTGCCGCCGACGCCGTGGAGGAACTGGAGGAGACCGCCCGGCTGTTCCTGCTCCTGGCCGGTCACCGGACCCGGCCACTGACCCCGCAGCAGGTCGAGGACCTCACCGCCCGAACCCACCGCCCGCTTGCCATGCCCTCGAAGGGAACACCGCGATGACCGCCACCCCCATCGACGCCGACCGGCTGGCCGCCTTCGGTACCCGGATCCTCACCTCGGTCGGGGTGCCCGAGGTCGACGCCCGGCTGGTCAGCGACAGCCTCGTCACCGCGGACCTGTGGGGTCACGCGTCGCACGGCATGCTGCGTCTGCCCTGGTACATCGCACGGCTACGGGCCGGCACCACAAGACCCGTCACCCGGCCGGAGACCGTGGTCGACTCGGGCGCTGTCGCTGTCATCGACGGGCACGACGGCATCGGCCAGGTCATCGCCGACCAGGCGTGCCGCGAGGCCGTCGAGCGGGCCGGTCGCCACGGCGTGGCGGCGGTCGCCGTACGCAACAGCAACCACTTCGGCACCGCCGCCTACTGGACCCGCAGGATGGCCGACGCGGGTTGTGTCGGCATCCTCACCACCAACGGCAGCCCCGCCATGGCGCCCTGGGGTGGACGCGAGAAGACCGTCGGCGCGAACCCCTGGTCGATAGCCACCCCTGGCGGCAGCGACGGACCGCTGGTCCTCGACATCGCCAACACCGCCGTGGCTCGCGGCAAGATCTACGCCGCCCGCCAACGCGGTGAGGCCATCCCCGCGGACTGGGCCATCGGCCCCGACGGGCTGCCCGTGACGGATCCGCAGGTCGCCGTCGACGGCATCCTCGCCCCGATGGCCGGGCACAAGGGCTACGCGATCTCCTTCATGATGGACATCCTCTCCGGGGTCCTCACCGGCAGTTCGTACGCGACGGACGTGACCGGTCCCTACGTGCCGGACCGGCGCAGCGGGTGCGGGCATCTTGTGCTCGCGTTGCGCGTGGACGCCGTGCTCGACCTGGAGACGTTCCGGCGGCGTGTCGACGACCTGGTGACCACCACCAAGAGGGTGCCGCTCGCCGCGAACGCGACCGAGATCTACTACCCCGGAGAGATCGAAGAGCGCGCCGAGGCACACGGCCGATCCACCGGGCTGCTACTTCCCGAGCAGACACTTGAGGACCTTCGGGGACTGGCCGACTCGTGCGGGGTGCCGTTCGACGTCACCGACGCGATGGTGCAGCGCTGATGTTCACCGTGTTGGTCCACATCGAGGTCAGGCCCGACCGGCTGGCGGAGTTCCTGACCGGCATCGAGGTCAACGCGCGGGCCTCGCTACGGGACGAACCAGGCTGTCTGCGCTTCGACGTCCACCAGATCGCCGACAACCCGCACCGGTTCCTGCTCTACGAGCTCTACCGCGACGAGGCGGCCTTCTACCAGGAACACCGGTCGGCGCCGCACTACGCCCAGTGGCAGCAGGTGGTGGCCCGCTGCGTGCAGCCCGGCGGCCGGACGAACACGTACGCGGCCCCGGTCTTCCCGGCCGACATCCCGGAATCCCAGCAAGGATGAACATGAGCAGCAACTCCCTCGGTACGGCCGCCACCCTGCCCGTCGGCGACGCCCGGTACGCCGTACACCGGCTGGCCGACGTCGCGCCGTCGGACCTTCCGTACAGCCTCCGGATCGTGTTGGAGAACCTGCTGCGGCACGAGGACGGCGACGGCACCGCCGAAGCGATCCACGCCCTGCGCAACTGGGGTGCGG
>NZ_JBFBAO010000039.1:0-29831 GCF_040682255.1 Micromonospora sp. NPDC051296
TACGACGAGACGACCGCCTGGTCACACCACCCCAACCACGCCACCGCTTGACATCCAAGCACCTGGGATGTCTTTGCTCTGCTTCAACCCACGCAACAGCAACCTGACCGGCACCAACGCGCCGGACCGTGGCCGCGCCACACGGCACCGGCCGGCACAGGCGGTGACCGTTGCGTCGGTTGAGGCAGAGCAAAGGGTGAGTGGGGTGGAGGCCATGGACGGGCAGGCGAATACCAGCCGTGACGATCGAGGGCTTCCTGCGGCCCGGTCCGGCCAGGGGTGACCCGAATCCGTGATCGTGGGCAAAGTGGGTTCATTTCGGGAAAACAGCCCATAGCGCAGCGAACTGTCGTCTGATCGCTCGTAGGCGCCGTGCACACGGGGAGGGGCGCCGCTGCCATTCGACCGGGAGCGCCGTGCTCGTACTGCTGATCCTGCACCTCGTGGCGGCCGTCGCGGCACCGCTGCTGGTCCGCTGGTGGGGTCCCCGCGCCTGCTACCCGCTGGCACTCGCGCCCGCCGCCGCGTTCGGCTGGGCGGCGGTGCGCACACCCGCTGTCGCCGACGGCGGCGCGGTGGTCGAGACGTACCCGTGGATCCCCCGGCTGGGGCTGGACCTGGCGCTGCGGATGACCACCCTGTCCTGGCTGATGACGCTGCTGGTCGGCGGCGTCGGCGCGCTGGTGCTGGTCTACAGCGCGCGGTACTTCCCGCCCGGCGCGGGGGGGACGGCCCGGTTCGCCGGGGTGATGGTCGCCTTCGCCGGGGCGATGCTCGGCCTCGTCCTCTCCGACGACCTGCTGCTGCTCTACGTCTGCTGGGAACTCACCACGGTCTTCTCGTACCTGCTGATCGGGCACAGCACCGAGCGGCGATCCAGCCGCTGGGCGGCTACCCAGGCGTTGATGGTGACCACGGTCGGCGGCCTGGCCATGCTGATCGGGTTCATCATGCTCGGCCACCACGCGGGCACCTACCGCTGGTCGGAACTGGTCGAACGTCCGCTGCCCGGCGGGGCCTACCTGGTCAGCGCCGTGCTGCTGATCCTGCTCGGGGCACTGTCCAAGTCGGCGGTGCTGCCGTTCACCTCGTGGCTGCCGGTGGCGATGGCGGCACCGACGCCGGTGAGCGCGTACCTGCACGCGGCGGCGATGGTGAAGGCCGGCGTCTACCTGCTCGGCCTGCTCGCCCCGGTGCTCGCCGTGGTCGGCCCGTGGCGTCCGGTGGTGCTGGTCGCCGGGCTGGCCACCATGGTGATGGGCGGCTGGGCGGCGCTGCGGCAGACCGACCTGAAGCTGCTGCTGGCGTACGGCACGGTGAGTCAGCTCGGCCTGCTGGCGGTGGTCATCGGGGTGGGCACCGCGGACGCCGCGTTGGCCGGGGTCGCAATGCTGCTCGCCCACGCCCTGTTCAAGGCGGCGCTGTTCCTCGTCGTCGGCGTGATCGACCACGGCGCCGGCACCCGCGACCTGCGCGACCTGTCCGGGCTGTGGCGCACCGCTCCGGTACTGGCCGGGGTGGCGCTGCTCGCCGCGGCGTCGATGGCCGGCCTGCCGCCCCTGATCGGCTTCGTCGCCAAGGAGGCCGTGTTCACCGCCTTCACCGACCAGCCGCTGCTCCTGGCGGTGCTGGTCGCCGGCACCGCGCTCACGGTCGCGTACAGCATCCGTTTCATCTGGGGCGCGTTCGGCACCCGGCCGGGTGCGGCGCCGACCGAACTGGGGCGGATCGCAGTGCCGATGCTGGCGCCGGCCGCCCTGCTGGCCGGGGCCGGGCTGGTCGCCGGCCCGGCGGCGGGCGGGCTGGACGACCTGCTTCGCCCGTACCCGGAACTCTTCGGCAGCGTCCACGGGCACCTGGCGCTCTGGTCCGGCCTCACCCCGGCGGTCGGCCTGTCCGCGCTGGCGGTGGCCGGCGGCGCGGCGCTGTTCGCGCTGCGCGGCCCGCTGGCCCCGGTGCTGGCCCGGCTACGTTCGCCGGTCGGTGGCCTGCAGGGCTACGAGTGGATCACCCATCGCTTCGACCGGGCCGCCGTGGACGTCACCAGCGTCACCCAGCGAGGTTCGCTGCCGCAGTATCTCGGTCTCATCCTGATCGTGCTGGCCGCCGTGCCCGGCGGTGCGTTGCTGTTGACCCGGCCGTGGGAGAAGCGGCTCGCCCTCTGGGAAACCTCCGCACAACCGGTGGTGCTGCTGGTGATCAGCGCCGCGGCCGTGCTCGCCGTCAGCGCCCGCCGGCGGTTGACGGCGATGCTGCTGGTCGGGGTGACCGGCTACGGCACCGCGATGCTCTTCGTGCTGCACGGCGCGCCCGACCTGGCGCTGACCCAGTTGCTCGTGGAGACGGTGACCATCGCGGTCTTCGCGCTGGTGCTGCGCCAGTTGCCGGAGCGGTTCTCGGCGCGACCGCTGCGGCGCAGCCGCTGGATCCGGCGGGCGATCGGCGTGACGGTCGGCGTGACCGTCGCCGGACTCGCGGTGACCGCCACGGCCGCCCGGCAGGTGCGCAGCATCTCCGAGGAGCTTCCGCACCTGGCCGTCACCCAGGGGCACGGCCGCAACGTGGTCAACGTGACACTGGTCGACATCCGGGCCTGGGACACGCTGGGGGAACTGTCAGTGCTGGTGGCCGCGGCCACCGGGGTGGCGAGCCTGGTCTTCCAACAGTCCCGCACCGGGCCCCGCCCCCGCCGGCTGGACGCCGACCGTCGTGAGGCCCCCGCCGGCCGGGCGCTGTGGCTGCGCGGCGGGCCGACCCTGCACGAGCGCAACCGCTCGATCGTGCTGGAGGTGGTCACCCGGCTGGTCTTCCACACCGTGGTGCTCTTCTCCCTGTACCTGCTGTTCTCCGGGCACAACGCGCCCGGTGGCGGGTTCTCCGGCGGGCTGGTGGCCAGCCTGGCCCTGACCGTGCGCTACCTCGCCGGTGGCCGCAACGAGTTGGCCGAGGCCGCACCGGTCGGTGCCGGCACGGTGCTCGGCGCCGGACTGGCCTGCACGGTAGGCGGCGGAGTGCTCTCCCTGCTGGCCGGCGAGGGCGCGTTGAGCAGCGCGAAGGTCAACCTCTGGGCGCCGTTGGTCGGGGAGTTCTACCTGGTCACCTCGCTGTTCTTCGACGTCGGCGTCTACCTCGTGGTGATCGGGTTGGCGCTCGACGTGCTGCGCAGCCTCGGCGCCGAGGTGGACCGGCACATCGAGGCGGCCGGCCGCGCGGACGGCGGGTTGGCCGTCGACCACCCGGGGGAGGCCAGGTGAGCGCCGGAGCCAACCTGGTGTCCTTCGTCGCGATCGGGGTGCTCGTCGCTTGCGGCGTGTCGCTGCTGTTGGAGCGCAGCCTCACCCGGGTCCTGCTCGGCATCATCCTGGTCGGAAACGGGATCAACCTGCTGATCATCTTCGGCGGCCGGCCCGGCCGGGCGCCGATCGTCGGGGTCACCGAGCCGCCGTCGATGAGCGACGCGTTGCCCCAGGCCATGGTGCTCACCGCCATCGTGATCACCTTCGGGATCACCGCCTTCCTGCTGGCGATCAGCTATCGCAGCTGGTACCTGACCGGCGACGACGAGGTGCCGGACGACATCGAGGATCAGCAGATCGTGCGCCGTGCCGCGCGCAAGGAGGTCTCCACCGCGGACCTCGGCGGCGAGGGAGCGGGCTCGGACGAGGAGCAGGTCGATCCGCCGGTGCAGCGTGGGTCCTTTCCGGACGAGGGGCCGGGATGAGTGCACTCGTGCCGCTGCCGGTGATGTTGCCGCTGCTGGGCGCCGCGCTGACCCTGTTGCTGGCGAACCGGCCGGTGCCCCAGCGGGTGGTCAGTGTGAGCTGCCTGGGCGGCACCCTGGTGGTGGCGGTGGTGCTGCTGGTCCAGGCGTACCGGCAGGGGCCGCTGGTGGTCGAGATCGGCGATTGGCGGGCGCCGGTGGGCATCGTGCTGGTCGCCGACCAACTGGCCGCGCTGATGCTGGTGGTCTCCTCGGCGGTGACCCTGTGCGTGTTGCTCTACTCGATCGGTCAGGGGCAGGCGGAGACCGGCGAGACCGCTCCGCTGGCCATCTTCCACCCGACCTACCTGGTGCTGACCGCCGGCGTGACCAACGCGTTCCTCGCCGGCGACCTGTTCAACCTCTTCGTCGGCTTCGAGATGCTGCTCGCCGCGAGCTTCGTCCTGATCACGCTGAACGGCACCCGGCTGCGCATCCGCACCGGCTCGACGTACGTGGTGGTCAACGTGCTGGCCTCGATGATCTTCCTGATCTCGGTCGGCCTGGTCTACGCGGCCACCGGCACGCTCAACCTGGCTCACCTCGCCGCGCGGCTGGACGCGCTGCCCGAGGGCGTACGGCTGAGCCTGCAGCTGATGCTGTTGCTGGCCTTCGGCATCAAGGCGGCGGCCTTCCCGCTGTCGGCCTGGCTGCCGGACAGCTATCCGACCGCCCCGGCCCCGGTCACCGCCGTCTTCGCCGGCTTGCTCACCAAGGTCGGCGTGTACGCCATCATCCGGACCCAGACCCTGCTCTTCCCCGGTCACCAGGCCGGCAAACTGCTGATGGTGGTGGCCGGGCTGACCATGCTGGTCGGCATCCTCGGCGCGGTGGCCCAGTCGGACATGAAGCGACTGCTGTCGTTCACCCTGGTCAGCCACATCGGCTTCATGATCTTCGGAGTCGGGCTCAGCACGGTCGCCGGGCTGGTCGGGGCCATCTTCTACGTGGTCCACCACATCACCATCCAGACCGCCCTGTTCCTGGTCGCCGGTCTGGTCGAGCAGCGGACCGGCAGTACCGACCTGCGCCGGCTCGGTGGGCTGGCCCGGATGGCACCCGTGCTCGGCGTGCTCTTCTTCGTCTCGGCGATGAACCTCGCCGGTATCCCGCCCTTCTCCGGCTTCCTCGGCAAGCTCGGCCTGCTCCAGGCCGGTGTGGCCGCCGGCGGCCCGCTGCCCTGGGCGCTGGTCGCCGCCGGCACCCTGACCAGCCTGCTCACCCTCTACGTCGCCAGCCGGGTGTGGAACCTGGCCTTCTGGCGCGCGCCCTGCCAGACCGTCGCGCCGACCGCCCCGCTGCCCGCGCTGATGGTCGGCGCCACCGTGGCCCTGGTGGCACTCGGGGTGGGGCTGACCGTCGTGGCCGGGCCGCTGTTCGACGTGACCACGGGCGCGGCGGTCGACCTGCGCGATCGCACCCCGTACATCCGCGCCGTCCTGCCCGGCGGCCCACCGTGACCGGGCCGGGCGCGGCACCACCCGCGACGCCGGACCGGGCCGTCCAGGCCCGGCTGGGCCGGTGGCGCGACCGGTTGATCGCGTACGGCTGGCTGGTGCTGGTCTGGAACCTGCTCTGGGGCGAGTTCAGCTGGGGCAACCTGCTGGGCGGGCTGCTCGTGGCCGGGGCGGTGCTGGTGTTCTTCCCGCTGCCGCCGGTGACCTTCGGCGGCCGGCTGCGGTTGCGCGGCCTGCTGGCGTTCGGGGTGCGGTTCGTGGTGGAACTGGTCCAGGCCAGCCTGCACGTGGCCCGGATCGCGGTGCAGCCCGGCTACGTCCCGCGCTCGGCCATCGTCGCGGTCCGGCTGCGGATTCCCACCGACCTCAACCTGGCGCTCACCGCCGAAGCGGTGTCGCTGGTGCCGGGCACCTTGATCGTCGAGGTGGACCGGGCCGGTGGGCGGCTGTACGTGCACGTGCTCGACGTACGCAAACCGGCCGACCTCACCGCCGCCCGGGAGCAGGTCCGCGCCGTGGAACGGCGAATCATCGCGGCGGTCGGCTCGACGGCCGAGATGCGCCGGATGCGCTCCGCACCTGCCGAGAAGGAGTCCTCGTGAAAACCGTCCTCGTCGTCATCCTGGCCAGCGTGCTGTCGGTGGCCGCCCTGCTCGCCGTGGTTCGGCTCTACCGGGGGCCGTCGTTGCTGGACCGGGTGATCGCCGCCGACATGCTGCTCGCCACCATGGTCGGTGCCATCGGCGCCGAGGCGGCCATCACCCGGCACGCCACCACGCTGCCGGTGCTGGTGGTGCTCGCCCTGCTCGGCTTCGTCGGCTCGGTGTCCCTGGTCCGCTTCGCCGTCCGGCAGCAGCCGTGACACCGGGCGCCGTCGCCGACTGGCTGGGCGCGGTCAGCCTGGTCGCCGGCGCGTTGCTGAACCTGGCCGCCGCGATCGGGGTGCTGCGGTTCCCGGACGCGCTGAGCCGGATGCACGCGGCCACCAAGCCGCAGGTGCTCGGCGTGCTGCTCCTGCTGCTGGGGGTGGCCCTGCGGCTGCGCAGCCCCGCCGACCTCGGAATGATCCTCCTGGTCGGCGTCTTCCAGTTGGCCACCGCCCCGGTCGCCGTGCAGATGATCGGTCGGGCCGTGTACCGCAGCGGGCGGCTGGACCGGGAGTTGCTCGAGGCCGACGAACTGGCTGAGCGGTGAGGCGTCGGATTTCGGGAAGGCCGACTATTCCGGCACCTTGCGTCTTGCTCCCCGGGACGGACGGCTGGACCCTCTCGCAGTGACAGCTGTCGATCAAACGGCTGTCCTCCGGCGCCCCGCGCACCCCCGCGTGGCCGGTGCTCGCCCCCGAACCGGGAGGACCGATGAGACCCCGTACCCCTCGTACCACCTGGCTTGCCGCGGCCGTCGCCGTCGCGACCGCCGCGGCGGCGACCGCCCTGGCCGGCGCGCCGGTCGCCGCCCGACCCGTGGCGGCCGCGCCGGTCGCCGCCGCCGTCGCCGCGCCCAACATCGCCCTGGCGAACGTGAAGGCGCACCTGAGCCAGTTCCAGTCGATCGCGACCGCCAACGGCGGTAACCGGGCCCACGGCCGACCCGGCTATCTCGCCTCGGTCAACTACGTCAAGGCGCAACTCGACGCGGTCGGCTACATCACGACGGTGCAGTCGTTCACCTACAACGGCGCGACCGGGTACAACCTGATCGCCGACTGGCCGGGCGGTGATCCCAACGCGGTCGTGATGACCGGGGCCCACCTGGACAGCGTCACCGCCGGGCCCGGGATCAACGACAACGGCTCGGGTTCGGCGGCGATCCTGGAGGTGGCGCTCGCCGTCGCCCGTACCGGCTTCGCCCCCGACCGGCACCTGCGGTTCGGCTGGTGGGGCGCGGAGGAGCTGGGGCTGCGCGGCTCGCAGTACTACGTCAACAACCTGCCCGCCGCCGAGCGGACCCGGATCAAGCAGTACCTCAACTTCGACATGGTCGGCTCGCCCAATGCCGGCTACTTCGTCTACGACGGGGACAATTCCGACGGCGTGGGCGCCGGTCCCGGACCGGCCGGCTCGGCGCAGATCGAACAGACCATCCAGGCGTACTTCACCTCGATCGGTGTGCCGACCCGGGGCACCGACTTCGACGGGCGCAGCGACTATGGCCCGTTCATCAGTGTGGGCATCCCGGCCGGCGGCACCTTCACCGGCGCCGAGGGGATCAAGAGCAGCGCCCAGGCGTCGCTGTGGGGCGGTACCGCCGGGCAGGCGTTCGACCCCTGTTACCACCGTTCCTGCGACACCACCACCAACATCAACGACACCGCGCTGGACCGCAACGCCGACGCGATCGCGTACACGGTCTGGACGCTGGCCCAGGTGGCGACCCCGCCGCCCGGCACGACCGTGTACAGCGACACCTTCGAGACCGCCACCGGCTGGACCACCAACCCGGCCGGCACGGACACCGCCACCGCCGGCCGGTGGGAGCGCGGAGACCCCGCCGCCACCAGCAGCTCCGGCATCGCCACCCAACTCGGCACCACGGTCAGCGGAAGCTACGACCTGGTCACCGGACCGCTCGCCGGAGCCAGCGCCGGCGACCACGACCTCGACGGCGGGGTGAGCACCATCCAGTCGCCGGCGATCACCCTGCCGTCGACCGGCACGTTGACCCTGTCGTTCTCCTGGTACCTGGCCCACCTGAACAACTCCAGCAGCGCCGACTATCTCCGGGTGCGGGTGGTGGGCACCGGCACGGTGACCGCGCTGAACGTGGCCGGCGCGGCCACCAACCGGGCGGCCTCCTGGCAGAGCGCCAGCGTCAACATCTCGAGCCTGGGCGGGCAGACCGTGCGGATCGTGATCGACGCCGCCGACGCGAGCACGGCCAGCCTGGTCGAGGCCGCCGTCGACGACGTCCGGATCGTGCAGAGCTGACCGGTTCATTCGGCCGGTTGGCCGGCTCGGCCCCGGCGGTGCCTCGGCGCCGCCGGGGCCGCTCGCCGCACACCCCACGATCTCACCCTCAGCGCCGGTAGAATGACGGCATGATCGACTCCTCTGCCCAGGAGGGCAGCAGTAGCCAGCCGGGAAAGCCCCGGCATCCACATGACCCGACGGCACCGGGAGCCCTGAGCATCCCGTGTTGATCCTCGTCGGTCTTCTTCTGATCATCGTTCTGACCGTGTTGACGGGGTACTTCGTCGCGCAGGAGTTCGGCTACGTCGCCGTCGACCGGGGCAAGCTCAAGCAACGCGCCGCCGAAGGCGACCAGGCGTCCGCCCGGGCCCTGGAGGTCACCGGACGGCTGTCGTTCATGCTCTCCGGCGCGCAGCTCGGCATCACCGTCACCGCCCTGCTGGTCGGCTACGCGGCCGAGCCCTACCTCGGTGCCGGCCTGGCCGAGCTGTTCGGCGTCGCCGGCGTCTCCACCGGGGTCAGCCTGCCGCTGTCGGTCGCCCTGGCCCTGGTCATCGCCACCGTCGTGCAGATGGTGCTGGGCGAGCTGGCGCCGAAGAACCTGGCCATCGCGCGCCCGGAGGCGGTCGCCCGGGCGCTGTCCCGCTCCACCCTCATCTACCTGGCGATCGCCGGTCCGGTGATCAAGCTGTTCGACCGGGCCGCGGTGCGGCTGCTGCGGCGGATCGGCATCGAGCCGATCGAGGAACTGCCCAGCGGAGCCACCCCGGAGGACCTGGAGCAGATCATCGCCGAGTCCCGCCTGGAGGGGCACCTCGACGCCGAGATGTCGACGCTGCTCGACCGGGGGCTCGACTTCCGGGAGCTGACCGCCGGGGAGGCCATGGTGCCCCGGGTCGACGTGCACACCGTCCGGGCCGACGAGCCGATCAGCCGGGTGGTCGAGCTGCTCGACACCGGTCGCTCCCGTTTCCCGGTACGCGGTGCCGAGGGCGTCGACGACCTGGTGGGCGTGATCGGCATCGCCGACGTGCTCCGGGTCCCGCCGGCCGAGCGCGCCAGCACCCCGGTCAGCACGGTGGCCGTACCGCCGCTGCTGGTGCCCGAGACGCTGCCGTTGCCCACGGTGCTGGACCGGCTCCGCTCCGGGCACCGTCAGCTCGCCTGCGTGGTCGACGAGTACGGCGGCTTCGCCGGCGTGATCACCCTGGAGGACATCGCCGAGGAGCTGGTCGGGCCGATCCGCGACGAGGACGACCCGCCGGAGCGGGCACCGGCCCGGCAGGACGACGGCTCGTGGGTGGTGCCGGCGCGCTGGCGCATCGACGAGGTCGCCGACAGCACCGGCATCGCCCTGCCCGAGCACCCCGAGTACGACACCCTCTCCGGGTTGGTCATGCGGGAGCTGGGCCGGGTGCCCGAGGTCGGTGACCGGCTGGAGATCACCCTGCCGGCCGACGGCGACCACAACGAGGTCCTCCCGCGCGCCCTCGTCGAGGTGCTCGCGGTCGACCGGCACGTGGCCGACTCGGTCCGCCTTCAGGTGACCGGCGGGCGTGAGGAGGTGAAGGCATGAGCACCGGATTTGCGCTGGTCACCTCCGTGGTCCTACTGGCGCTCAACGGGTTCTTCGTCGCCGCCGAGTTCGCCCTGGTGGCGAGCAAGCGGTACCGCCTGGAGCAGGCGGCGGCCGGCGGCGGCCGGACGGCCCGGGCCGCGCTCGACGGGGTACGCGAACTGTCACTGATGCTGGCCGGCGCGCAGCTCGGTATCACGCTGTGCACGCTGGGTCTCGGTGCGTTGGCCGAGCCGGCGATCGAGCGCCTGCTCAGCCCGCTGCTGCACACCGTGGGCCTGCCGTACGGTGCGAGCCACGTGATCGCGCTGATCTTCGCGCTGAGCCTGGTCACCTTCCTGCACCTGGTGGTCGGCGAGATGGCGCCGAAGTCCTGGGCGATCACCGACCCGGAGCGTTCCGCGTTGCTGCTGGCCCTGCCGTTCCGGGCGTTCGCCCGGGTGGCCCGGCCGGTGCTGTCGGTCCTCAACGCGGTGGCCAACGCGATGCTGCGACTGGTCAAGGTCAACCCGCAGGACCAGTTGGCCCAGGTGCATGGCCCCGACGAGCTGCGGATGCTGCTGGAGCAGTCCCGCGAGCACGGGCTGCTGGGTGCCGCGCAGCACGAGCTGCTGACCAGCATGCTGGAGTTGCAGGGGACCACCGTCGCCCAGGTGATGGAGCCGGTCGAGCGGATGGTGACGGTGCGCCGGGACGACTCGGTGGACCGGGTCGAGCAGGTCAGCCGGGACAGCGGCCGGTCGCGGCTGGCGGTACTGGACGCCGGCGGTGACGTCTGCGGCCTGGTGCACGTACGGGAGGCGGTGCGGGCCACCGCCACCCGTCCCGAGGCGGTCGCGGGCGACCTGATGAACGACGCGATCAGCCTGCCCGCCACGGCCACCGTGACCGAGGCGGTGGCTGCGATGCGGGCCCGCCAGTCCCAGCTTGCGCTGGTTCGCAACGGTGGCGGTCCGACCCGGCCGATCGGTTTCGTCGCGCTGGAGGACCTGCTGGAGGAGGTCATCGGTGAGTTCGACGACGAGACCGATCCGATCCCGCGCGCGGTGCGCCGGCTGAGGTAGGAGCGACGCGGGTGCGGCTGACGGGGGTGTCACCGGAGTCGGGCGGTACGGGCCTGACGGTGCGCACCGCCCTGGCCAACCCGAGCACCCGCCCCGGCCTTCGGTTGCCGGGGCGGGTGACGCTCCTCGCCGGTTCCGTCGACGTGCCGGTCTACCACGTCCGGCTCGGCCTGGTCAGCACGGTCGAGCCGGACGATCCGGAGGAGCCCCGCCGGCTGGTGCAGTTCCACCAGGCGCAGGTGGCCGGCGCCCTGGTGCTGCGGGCGGGGCGGGGTCGGTCGATCCCCTTCGAGTTCCCGTTGCCCTGGGAGACGCCGGTGACCACGTTCGGCGGGGTGCCGCTGCTCAGTCTGCGGATGGGGCTGCGTACCGAGGTGGCGATCGAGCCGGCGCTGGACCAGGGCGCGATGGTGCCGCTCTTCGTCCATCCGCTGCCCACCCAGCAGCACATCCTCGCCGCCCTGGACACGCTCGGCTTCAGCGTGCGCCAGGCTGGGCTGGTCGACGGCGTGCTGCCCGGGGTGGAGCAGACCCTGCCCCTGCACCAGCGGTGGGGTTTCTGGGTGGGCCCGCTCTACGCCGGCCCGATCACCGAACTGGAGGTGATCTTCGTGGCCAACTCCGCGGGCCTGGAAGTGATCTTCTGGTGCGACCGCCGGCTGGCGCTGGCCGGGATCACCCACACCAGCATCAGCCGGTTCCGGATCTGGCACGCCGGTGCAGACCAGCGGGACTGGGTGTCGACCGTGGACGGCTGGTTGCGTGTGGCGATCAACCGGCACGCCGCCGCAGCGGCGCACGCCGACTGGTCGGCCAACATCACCGAGTCGGCCCACGTCAGCCGCCCACCCGACGAGCCGATCCAGCCCGGCTTCGGCCTGGGCGGCACGGCGGGCAGCCCGGGCGTCGGTGGCGGCGGCGACGGCACCTGAAGTCCCGCCGCACGCCGTGGTTGGCGTGTGCCGCGCGCCGTGGTCGGTGTTAAAAGGGGGCCCCTTTACTACCCCAGGCGTTAATAAGGGGCCCTTCCTTTCATCCCTGGGCGAGCTTGAGGCCGAAGCCGAGGAAGAGCGCGCCGACGGCGGTGGTCGCGCCGGCGGACAGCCGGCGGCGCTGCCGGAACTGGGCGGCCAGGAACGTGCCCGCGAAGATCAGCGCGGTCAGGTAGAGCGCGCTGGTGACCTGGGCGATCAGGCCGAGCAGCAGGAAGGACAGCGCCGGCCAGGCGTAGGTCGGGTCGACGAACTGGATGAAGAACGAGATGAAGAACAGGATCGCCTTCGGGTTGAGCAGGCTGATCACGAGGGCCTTGCGGAACGGGCTGCGCATCGCCGCCGGCTCCGCGGCGTCGATCAGCCGCGGCGTGGCCGGGTCGTTGCGGTCCCGCCAGCGCCGCCAGGCCGCGCGCAGCATGGTCAACCCCACGTAACCCAGGTACGCGGCGCCCGCGTACTTGATCACTAGGAAGACCGGCGGGTACGCCTTGAGCAGCGACGCCACCCCGGCGGCGGAGAGGAACATGAGCACCCCGTCGCCGACGAAGACCCCAGCCGCGGCCCGGTAACCGGTGCCCACGCCCCGACGGGCGGCGGTGGAGAGTACGAAGAGCGAGTTGGGCCCGGGCAGCAGCACGATGGCCACGGTGCCCAGCACGTACGTCCAGATGTCGGTGATCCCCAGCACGCCGGACATCATCCGGCCGCCGGGGCCTGGGAGAGAAGACTTTCCCGCAGGCTGGCCTGTGCGTTCGGCCACTCGTCGACAGTCATCGAATACTGCACGGTGTCCCGCCACGAGCCGTCCGGGCGCAGCCGGTGCCGGCGCAGCACCCCCTCCCGGGTCGCGCCGAGCCGCTCGATGGCCCGCTGCGAGCGCTCGTTGCGGATGTCGGTGTGCCAGACCACCCGCACCGCGCCCAACTCTTCGAAGGCGCGGGTGAGCAGCAGCAGCTTCGCCTCGGTGTTGATCCCGGTACGCCACCAGGGTCGGCCGAGGAAGGTGTGCCCGATCGCCACCGACCGCCGCTCGGGGTCGATCTCGTAGTACGAGGTGCTGCCGACCACCGCTCCGGTGACCGCGCACCGCTGCACCCAGGCGACCCGCTCGCCCCGGTGCTGCTCGGCCAGGGCGTCGGCGATCACCTCGCGCAGCTCCGTCGGGCCGGTCGGCAGCGGCCGGCTCAGGTGCCGCCAGACCTCCGGGTCGGCGGTCGCCGCGTACAGCTCGCCGGCGTGGGACAGGTCCAGCGGTTCGAGTCGTACGTGTGTGCCGCCCAGCGCGGCCGGCGCGTGCCACGGCGTCCGGGCCGGTCGCAGGTACGTCGGCACCGGGGCGGTCACCCCGGCGTCGGGCTCGGGCCGGTCGGCGGTCAGCCGCAGCGGCACCACCCCGGCCCAGTGCGCCAGCGCGAGGTCGGCCGGGTCGTCCTGCACGCCGCCGGTGCGGGTGCGTATCGACACCTCGCGGAGCGGCAGCGCCAGCACGGCGGTCTCGGCCAGCTCACGGCGGTTCGGCGGTCGGCTGTCCGCCGCGCGGCCGGCACCGACCTTCTCCACCAGCGCGGTCAGCACGACAGCCTTCTCGGCCGGGTCGGTGACCAGGTGAGCGGTGCCGTGCGCGACCACGGACCGGTAGTTGGCGCTGTGGTTGAACTGCGAGCGGGCGTAGACCAGCCCGTCGAGCAGGGTGACCGCCACACAGACCGGCAACCCGTCACCCCGGGCGGCGAGCAGCGGCCGGCTGCCGGTGGAGCCGTGCAGGTAGAGCGTGTCGCCGACGCGTACGTGCAGGGTGGGCAGCACGCGTGGTTCACCGTCCACGGTGAACCCGAGCGCGCAGTGGTACGCCTCGTCGAGCACGGCGTGCGCGGCGGCCCGGTCGTAGCTCATCCGGTCCCGGGAGCGGCTGGCGGTGGTGCGGGCGGTCGGCGGGTACATGCGTCCACCTTTGTTCTAGTACAATGCTGAATTTGTGTCAGCACGCTATCAGGTGACCGGTGCGACGGCCGTCGAGATTTCGGCCAGCATCGAGTCGGCCATCCGCGTCACCGCTCTCGCCCCGGGCGCACTTCTCCCGCCGGTCCGGGCGCTCGCCGCCGAGCTGGCGGTCAGCCCGGCCACCGTCTCCCGCGCCTACGCCGAGCTACGCCAGCGAGGGCTGATCGTCACCGCCGGCCGCAACGGCACCCGCGTCCGGCCCCGCCCGCCGGTGGCCACCCACCGTGCCGTGCTGCGCCCGCCCGCCCCCGGGCTGCGCGACCTGTCCCGGGGTGAACCCGACGCGCGCCTGCTACCACCGCTCGGCCCGCACCTGGGCGCACTCGCCGGCTCCGTCGACCGCCCGGTCAGCTACTCCGACGCCGGAGTGCTGCCCGACCTGGCCGAGGCGGCCCGGGTGCGGCTCACCGCCGACGGGGTACCGGCCGGGGAACTCACCCTCACCGGCGGCGCGCTGGACGGCATCGAGCGGCTGCTCGGCGCCCACCTGCGACCCGGCGACCCGGTGGCGGTGGAGGACCCGGGCTGGGCCAACCTGCTCGACCTGGTCGCCGCGCTCGGGCTGCGCGCCATCGGCGTACCGGTCGACGACGACGGCCCGCTGGCCGCCGGGGTCGAGGCCGCGCTCGACGCCGGCGCCCGGGCGCTGATCGTGACCAGCCGGGCGCAGAACCCCACCGGTGCCGCGGTCTCCGCCGATCGGGCCGTTCAGCTGCGTGGTCTGCTCGCCGACCGGCCCGACCTGCTGCTGATCGAGGACGACCACGCCGCCGAGCTGGCCCGGGTACCCCTGCATTCGCTCGCGGGCGCGACCCGCAGCTGGGCCTTCCTCCGGTCGGTGAGCAAGCCCTTCGGCCCTGACCTGCGGCTCGCCGTGCTGATGGGGGACGAGACGACGGTGGCCCGGGTGGCCGGCCGGGCCCGGGTCGGTGCCGGCTGGGTCTCCACCGTGCTTCAGCGGCTGGTGCTGTCGCTCTGGCGCGACCCGGCGGTGACCGCGCTGGTCGACCGGGCGGCGGAGAGCTACGAACGGCGACGCGCGGCCCTGGTCGCCGCGCTGGCCGACCTCGGCCTTCCGGCCCACGGACGCAGCGGCATCAACGCCTGGGTACCGGTGGACGACGAGACCAGCGCGCTGACCGCCCTGCGTGACGCCGGCTGGGCGGTCGCACCGGGCGCGCTCTACCGGATCGCCGGCTCGCCGGGGCTGCGGATCACCGTCAGCGAACTGGACGAGGCGGAGATCCCGGCGCTCGCCGAGGCGGTGGCCCGGGCGGTCCGGCCCGCCGCGGCACCGGGCTTCACCGTCTGACCGGCACCGGTCCCGCCGGCCGGCTGGCTGAGTCTTCCGCGCGGGCCGGTCCCGCCGGTGCGGGCGTGGCCGGTCCCCGGGTGGGTAAGCGGGGCGCCGGAGGTGGTCGCATGGCTGGCGCGGGGTCGAGGAAGGGCGTCTGGATCGCCATCATCGTGGCGGCGATCGTGCTCGTGATCGTGGTGATCGCGGTGTTGGTCCGCGCTGGTGGTGGAGGCGGCGAATACTGACCCGGTGTGAGCCGGACCCAGGCACTACCCGGGCATCGTGCCCGCAACGGGTATATAACAGTCGCCATGGCCGAGACCGAGACCGCACCGGGTGCCCAGCAGTTCATCCCGCCACAGGCCGACACGCTTGACGACCTGCGGGCCGCCGCCACCGGATGCCGCGGCTGCGAGCTGTACCGGGCCGCGTCGCAGACCGTCTTCGGCCGGGGCGACGCCAGCGCCCGGGTCGTCTTCGTCGGCGAGCAGCCCGGCGACATGGAGGACCAGAAGGGGCTGCCCTTCGTCGGGCCGGCCGGCCGGCTGCTGCGCCGGGCCGTCGACGACGCGGGACTGGACCCGGGGCACATCTATCTCACCAACGCGGTGAAGCACTTCCGCTTCGAGCTGCGCGGCAAGCGGCGCATCCACCAGACTCCGGACCGGGTGCACATCACCGCCTGCCGGCCCTGGCTGGTCGCCGAGTTCGCCCAGCTGAACCCGGAGGTCGTGGTCGTGCTCGGGGCGACCGCCGCGAAGGCGCTGCTCGGCCCGACGTTCCGGGTCACCCGCCAACGCGGCGAGCTGCTGCCCTGGCCGGCGTCGGCCCAGCACCCCGAGGACTTCCAGCAGGTCCCGGTGGACAGCGCCGGCAAGACCGCCGACGTGCCGCCGGCCCGGCTGCTGGCCACCATCCACCCGTCCGCCGTACTGCGCGCCGACAACCAGGAGGTGGCCTACGACGGGCTGGTCACCGACCTGACCGTCGCCGCCCGCGCCCTCGCCGGCTGACCTCCGGAGCTGTCGGCGGGACCGTGGCGCGGCGGTGGCGGTGCCACACTTGCCGCCATGCAGCAGCATCTCTACGACCGTGACCACGACGAGTTCCGCGAGCTGTGCCGCACGTTCCTGGCCCGGGAGGCGGTGCCGCACCACGAACGCTGGGAGGCCGACGGGATCGTCGACCGGGAGGTGTGGCGCAAGGCCGGCGCGGCCGGGCTGCTCGGGCTGGACGTCGACGAGGGGTACGGCGGTGGCGGGCAACGGGACTTCCGGTACAACGCGGTCCTGGTCGAGGAGATCATCGCCGCCGGCTGCTCCGGGCTCGGGTTCGGCCTGCACAACGACGTGGTGGCGCCGTACCTCACCGAGCTGACCACCGACGAGCAGCGCGAGCGCTGGCTGCCCAGGTTCTGTTCCGGCGACCTGGTCACCGCGATCGCGATGAGCGAGCCGGGAGCCGGCTCCGACCTGGCCGGCGTACGCACCAGCGCGGTCCGCGACGGCGACGACCTGGTGCTCAACGGGCAGAAGACGTTCATCACCAACGGCGAGCTGGCCGACCTGGTGGTCGTGGTGGCCCGCACCGCAGACGAGGGCGCGCACGGGGTGAGCCTGATCGCGGTGGAGACCGGCACCCCCGGCTTCACCCGGGGCCGGCGGCTGGCCAAGGTCGGGCTGAAGGCCAACGACACCGCCGAGCTGTTCTTCGACGACTGCCGGGTGCCGGCGGAGAACCTCATCGGCACCGAGAACCACGGCTTCTACCACCTGATGGCCAACCTGCCCCGGGAACGGCTGAGCATCGCGGTCGCCGCGGTCGCCGCCGCGGAGAAGCTGCTCGCGCTCACCCTCGACTACGCCCGTACCCGGGAGGCGTTCGGCCGGCCGATCGGAAAGTTCCAGCACAACCGGTTCCTCCTGGCCGAGCTGGACACCGAGGTCACCATCGCGCGGACCTTCCTCAACCACTGCATCGCCGAGTTCAACGCCGGCCGGCTGTCGGTGACCGACGCGGCCAAGGCCAAGTGGTGGACCACCGAGCTGCAGAACCGGGTCGCCGACCGCTGCGTGCAGCTGCACGGCGGCTACGGCTTCATGCTGGAGTACCCGGTGGCGAGGGCCTGGCTGGACGGCCGGGTGCAGACCATCTACGGCGGCACCACCGAGATCATGAAGGAGATCATCGGGCGCGGTCTGGGACTGTGACGAGAGCAGGGAGCAGATTCTGTTGACCACTGACCTGACGACACCGGCACCGGCGCTGCCCGACGCCGCGTCGATCCAGCGGCGTACCCTGCGCCTGCTCTGCGCCACCCAGGTCGTGGGCGGGATCGGGGTGACCATCGGCTTCGCCGTCGGGGCGCTGCTCGCCGCCGAGATCGCCGGCACCGCGGTGGCCGGTCTGGCGCAGAGCGCCGCCGTGGTCGGTGCCGCGCTGCTCGCCATCCCGGTCACCCGGATCATCACCGGGCACGGCCGCCGCCCGGGCCTGGCCTTCGCGTACGCCATCGGTGCCGTGGGCGGGGTGCTGGTCGTGCTGGCCGTGGTGACCCGGTGGGTGCCGTTGCTCTTCCTCGGCATGCTGCTCTTCGGCGGTGGGTCCGCGGCCAACCTCCAGGCCCGATACGCCGCGGTCGACCTCGCCGACCCGGCCCGTCGGGCCCGGCAGCTGTCGCTGGTCGTCTGGGCCACCACCATCGGCGCGGTGGCCGCCCCGAACTTCGCCGCGCTCGCCGATCGCACCACCCGCGGCTGGGGGCTGCCGGCGTTGTCCGGCCCGTTCGCATTCAGCGCCGCCGCGTTCGTGCTCGCCGCCGGCGTACTGCTGGTGTGGTTGCGGCCCGACCCGCTGCTCACCGCGCGCCGGCTCGCGGCGGCCCGCTCCGGCGAGGCCGCGCCCAACGGCGGCCCGGCGGTGTCGAGTGGGTCGGTGGCGGCCGAGCCGGTCGCGACGCCGGCACCGCCCGCCCGGCGCGGCGCGGGCCTGCGCGCCGCCTGGTCGGTGGTACGCGCCCGGCCGGCGGCCCGGCTCGGCATCGCCGCCGTGGCCATGGGCCACCTGGTGATGGTGGCGGTGATGGCGATGACCCCGGTGCACCTGCGGGAGTTCTACCCCGTCGAGGAGGTGCTGCCGGTGGTCGGGCTCGTGCTGAGCCTGCACATCGCCGGCATGTACGCGCTGGCGCCCGTGGTCGGCTGGCTCACCGACCGGCTCGGCCGGCGCCCGGTCATCCTCGGCGGGATCGGCATGCTGCTGGCCGCCTGCGCGGTCGCCGGCACCGCCGGGCACCACACGCCTCGGCTCACCGCCGGGCTGGTGCTGCTCGGGCTCGGCTGGTCGGCGACCATGGTGGCCGGCTCCACCCTGCTGTCCGAGTCGGTGCCGGACCCGGTACGCCCCAGTGCGCAGGGCCTGTCCGACCTGGTCATGGGGCTGGCCGGAGCGCTGGCCGGCGCGGTCAGCGGGTTTGTCGTACAGGTGTGGGGTTATCCCGTGCTGACCCTGCTCGCCGCGGTCGCGGTGGCCCCCCTGCTGGCGCTAGCGTTGCGGCCGGTGCCGGTGGGCGCACCGGACGAGGAGGATTGATCACCGTGCGGCTGACCGACTTCTGGACGCGGCTGGAGGAGGCGTTCGGGCCCGGGTACGCGGCCAGCATTGCCAGCGACCAGGTGCTGACGCAGCTCGGCGGGCGGACCATCGAACAGGCGCTCGCCGCCGGTGAGGAGACGCACGTGGTATGGCGTGCGGTGGTCGCGGCCTACCCCGACCGGGTGCCCGCCCGGCTACGCTGAGCACCCGATTCGCTACTTCCGCGTGTCGCTTGCCGACTCGTACACCTGTTCGGCTATTGTCCACAGCGGGGTGCTCGTCCACAGGCCACGGCCCGTCGGCTGGTTTTCTGTCGGACCTAGCGCCTAGCGTGTCCCGCGTGACGCGAAGCTCAGGAAAGACGCCGGCGAAGGCAGGGGTGGCAACCATGGCGGCAGGGCCTGACCGGGAGAAGGCGCTCGACCTTGCTCTCGCTCAGATCGACAAGCAGTTCGGCAAGGGATCGGTGATGCGGCTGGGGGAGCGGCCGGTCGTGCAGACCGCGGTCGTGCCCACCGGCTCCATCGCGCTCGACGTCGCGCTCGGGGTGGGCGGCCTGCCCCGCGGCCGGGTCGTCGAGATCTACGGCCCGGAGAGCAGCGGCAAGACCACGGTCGCCCTGCACGCGGTGGCCAACGCCCAGCGGGCCGGCGGCATCGCCGCCTTCATCGACGCCGAGCACGCGCTCGACCCGGAGTACGCCAAGGCGCTCGGCGTCGACACCGACGCCCTGCTGGTCTCCCAGCCGGACACCGGCGAGCAGGCGCTGGAGATCGCCGACATGCTGGTCCGCTCCGGTGCGATCGACATCATCGTGATCGACTCGGTCGCCGCGCTGGTGCCGCGCGCCGAGATCGAGGGCGAGATGGGCGACAGCCACGTGGGTCTCCAGGCCCGGCTGATGAGCCAGGCGCTGCGGAAGATCACCGGTGTGCTCAACAACACCGGCACCACCGCGATCTTCATCAACCAGCTCCGCGAGAAGATCGGCGTCATGTTCGGCTGCATGTCGTACTCGACCCGGGTCACCCTGGCCGACGGCACGCAGGAGAAGATCGGCAAGATCGTCAACCAGCGGATGGACGTCGAGGTCCTCTCCTACAACCCGGAGACCGACCGGGTGGAGCCGAAGCGGATCACCAACTGGTTCAACAACGGGCCTGCCGAGCAGTTCCTCCAGTTCACGGTCGCCAAGTCGGGCGGCAACGGACGGGCGCAGTTCGCCGCCACCGCCAACCACCTGGTGCGTACTCCCGGCGGATGGCGGGAGGCGGGCGAGTTGATCGCCGGCGATCGGGTGATGCTCGCCGAGGCTCGGCGCCTCAGCGAGCAGCAGTGGCAGGTCGTGCTCGGCTCGCTGATGGGCGATGGCACCTTGTCGCCGAACAGCCAGGACCGCGAGGGTGTCCGCTTCCGTCTCGGACATGGCGCGCAGCAGATCGACTACCTCGACTGGAAAGTTTCGCTGCTCGGCAACATCAGCCACTCTCGGCGTACCGACGCTCGGGGTGCGGGGTTCGTCGACTTCACGCCGCTGCCTGAGCTGGGCGAGCTGCGCCGCGCGGTCTACCTGGGCGACGGCAAGAAGCATCTCAGCTGGGATTACCTCAAGGCGTTGACCCCCCTCGCCCTCGCCGTCTGGTACATGGACGACGGCTGCTTCACGGTGCGCTCCAAGGGCGTGCAGGAGCGCACCGCGGGTGGCTCCGGCCGGATCGAGATCTGCGTCGAGGCGATGGCCGAAGGCAGCCGCGACCGTCTGGTGGAGCACCTGCGTGACGCGTACGGCATGGACGTGAAGCTGGTCTCCCGGGGCGCCCGGCAGACGGCGTCGATCATCTTCACCACGGAGTCGTCGGCGAGATTCCACGAGCTGGTTGCGCCGTACGTGCCGGTGGCGATGGAGTCCAAGCTGCTGCCGCGCTTCCGCGGCCAGTGCGCCGTCGAGCCGCGGTTCGTTCCGGAGGAGCTCACGCCGGTGCCCGCACGGATCATCGATGTGCGGGTCAAGCCGAAGACCCGCTCCATGAACCGGTTCGACATCGAGGTGGAGGGCAACCACAACTACTTCGTCGACGGTGTCATGGTGCACAACAGCCCCGAGACGACGACGGGTGGTCGGGCGCTGAAGTTCTACGCCTCGGTCCGACTCGACGTGCGGCGCATCGAGAGCCTCAAGGACGGCACCGACGTGGTCGGTAACCGCACCCGGGTCAAGGTCGTGAAGAACAAGGTCGCCGCGCCGTTCAAGCAGGCCGAGTTCGACATCATGTACGGCAAGGGCATCTCCCGCGAGGGCTCGCTGATCGACGTCGGCGTGGAGCAGGCGATCATCCGCAAGTCCGGCGCCTGGTACACCTACGACGGTGACCAGCTCGGCCAGGGCAAGGAGAAGGCCCGCGAGTTCCTCCGCGAGAACCCGGACGTGGCCGCGGAGATCGAGAAGAAGATCCTGGAGAAGCTCGGCGTCGGGGTCGGCGCGGGCGATGCCACCGGTGGGCCGGAGCTGCCGCCGGTCGACTTCTGATCCTGACTAGTGGCCGGACGACGCGCCCGCGCGGGGCGGGGCTGGGATGCCAGCCCGCCCCGCGCGGGTGACACCACGCCGCGTCCCCGCCGGGGTCGCCCCACCGCCGGGAGCGAGGCCGACCCGGCCGCCCCGGCACCGGACGCCCCCTGGGACGAGGTCGGGCCCGGGCGGGCCGCCGGTGGGTGGCCCCGCTCGGTGCCGGCGGGCGGCACCGCCGCGCCTCGCGGCGAGGCGGGATCGGGCCGGGAGACGGCGACGCCTCGGGATGAGGCGGAGGTGGCCCGGGAGATCTGCCTGCGGCAGCTCGCCGTCCGTCCGCGTACCCGCGCGGAGCTGGCCGGGGCGCTGGCCCGACGGGGCATCTCCGAGGAGACCGCGACCGAGGTCCTCGACCGGTACGACGAGGTCGGCATCATCGACGACGCTGCGTTCGCCCGGGCCTGGGTGACCAGCCGGCACGCCGGTCGGGGGCTGGCCCGGCGGGCCCTGGCCAACGAGTTGCGCCAGCGCGGGGTCGACGGCGACACCGCCAGCGAGGCGCTCGGCGAGCTGGACGAGACCACCGAGGCGGAGACCGCCCGCGCCCTGGTGGAGCGCAAGCTGCGTACCGCCCGAGGCGAGCCGGACGCGGTGTTCCGGCGGCTGGTCGGCATGCTGGCCCGCAAGGGTTACCCGCCGGGCGTGGCCATCCGGGCGGTGAAGGAGGCCCTCGCGGCGCAGAGCGCGGAGGCGGCCGAGTTCGCCGAGCAGATCGACGCCGATGCCCTGGCCGCCACCGAAACTCACCCCACCCCCTGACACGACCAACCCTGCCGCCACCTCAACCCGTCGCGATGATCATGAAGTAAGCGGGGGCCCTGCTCTCTGTGCCTACCGCTAACTTCATGATCAATCGCGTAGATGGTGGTGGCGTGGTGGGTGAGCAGCAGTGATGGCCGGTTCGGGGCGCCGCCCGCCGTCTTGTTTGTCCGCTGGCGCCCGACTCTCCGCTGGCGCACGGTAACGGCGCAACTTCTCTCCGTCCGGGTGGTTTGATCATGACTTCTTGACCGGAGGCCGCCGGAGACCTAGCCTCGCCATAAAGGCTCACATTGCCCGACCAAGCGCAGGCTAAGCGCACAACATAGATCGCGTAACAGAACCGCATCACTTTGGCCGTATCATCGGCCGTTGACGCCAGCTCCGGACAGGCCGGTCCGGTGCCGGTGTGACAGTGCACCCGGCCCGCCGACCGTCCCTGGGACGCCGTCGGCGGAGGAAGCCATCCCACGGCCAGGCGCTCCGGTCGGGCGTCCAGAGCCGTAGGAGCGTGCCCACAGGCAGGCTTCTGCGGCGCGACGTTCAGGGGAGGCGCGCCATGTCGAGGCGGCACAGGTCCACCAGGTGGCCGGCATGAGCGGGGGGTCGAGCGCGCCCGGCGCTAGGGAGTCCGGGGCCACCGACGACGGCGAGCAGAGTCCGCTGGCTGGAGCCGCGGCATGAGCGCCTTCGACGCCGTCCTGCTGACCGCCGTGCTGGTGCTGACCCTGGTGGTGCTCGGCGCGGTGTTCTTCGGCCTCCGGGTGTTGCGCGGGCTTCAGACGCGTCCGGCACCGGAGGATCCCGCCTACATCGCCGAGAAGGACCGCCAGGAGCAGTCCCTGGCCGCGCTGCGTACCGCCGCCGACGAGGCCAACAGCACCATCGACGTGGCGAAGTCCGCCGCGGCGGCGGCCCGCACGGAGGCGGCGGCGGCCAAGGCGGAGGCGAAGGCCGCCCGGTCGGAGGCGCGCCGGGTGCTCGACGACGCTCGCGCCGAGGCGGACACGGTCCTCGAACGGGCCCACAAGCAGGCCGAGACGGACGCCGAGCAGCTGCGTACCGCGGCCCGGCGCAGCGGCGAGCGGGAGGTGGCGGTGCTCGCCGCGACCACCCGCGAGCAGGCCGCCGAGGCGGAGCGGCGGGCGGCCCGGATGGACGAGCGGGAGCGGCTGCACACCGAGGAGGTGGAGCGGCTCGCCGAACGGGAGCGTCAGCTGACCGCGGCTAGTGCCGCCCTCGCCGCCCGCGATACGGCGCTCGCTGCCCGCGAGGACGAGCTGGCCGAGGCGGAGAAGCAGCGGCGTCGCGAGCTGGAGCGGGTCGCCGGGCTGACCGCCGACGCCGCGCGGGCCGAACTGGTCGAGGCGATCGAGACCCAGGCCAAGCGGGAGGCCGCGCTGCTGGTGCGGGACATCGAGTCCGATGCCCGGTCGACCGCCGAGCAGCGGGCCCGACACATCGTGGTCGACGCCATCCAGCGGGTGGCCAGTGAGCAGACGGCCGAGAGCGTGGTCAGCGTGCTGCACCTGCCGGGCGACGAGATGAAGGGCCGCATCATCGGCCGGGAGGGCCGCAACATCCGGGCCTTCGAGTCGGTCACCGGAGTCAACCTGATTATCGACGACACGCCCGAGGCGGTGCTGCTGTCCTGCTTCGATCCGGTACGCCGGGAGGTGGGCCGGCTGACGCTGGAGAAGCTGGTGCTCGACGGTCGGATCCATCCGCACCGGATCGAGGAGGTGCACGAGCTGGCCCGGCAGGAGGTGGACCAGCTGTGCCGGCGGGCCGCCGAGGACGCCCTGGTCGAGGTCGGCATCACCGAGATCCACGACGAGCTGGTCACGCTGCTGGGTCGGCTGCGCTACCGCACGTCGTACGGGCAGAACGTGCTCAAGCATCTGGTCGAGACGGCGCACATCGCCGGCATCATGGCCGCGGAGCTACGCCTGGACGTGCCGTTGATCAAGCGGTCGGCGTTCCTGCACGACATCGGCAAGGCGCTCACCCACGAGGTGGAGGGCAGCCACGCCATCATCGGCGCCGACGTGGCCCGCAAGTACGGCGAGAGCGAGGACGTGGTGCACGCCATCGAGGCGCATCACAACGAGGTTCCGCCGCAGACCGTCGAGGCCGTGCTCACCCAGGCGTCCGACGCCTGTTCCGGGGGACGGCCGGGGGCGCGGCGGGAGAGCCTTGAGGCGTACGTCAAGCGGCTGGAGCGGATCGAGGAGATCGCGGCCGGCAAGCTCGGCGTGGAGAAGGTCTTCGCCATGCAGGCGGGCCGGGAGATCCGGGTGATGGTCAAGCCCGACGACGTCGACGACATCGGCGCGGCGGTGCTGGCCCGGGACGTGGCCAAGCAGATCGAGGAGGAGCTGACCTACCCCGGCCAGATCCGCGTCACGGTGGTCCGCGAGTCCCGCGTCACCGAGATCGCCCGTTGAGGTGAAAGGAAGGGCCCCTTCTTAACGCCTCAGGCATAGCAAGGGCCCCTTCTTAACGGCTCGCGTCGGGCGATCGCGGCACCGGCGGGCAACAAGGGAGAACGCGCTGCGGCGCCGGCCAACCTGGCCGGCGCCGCATTGTTGTTCAGTTCAGCCCTGCGGCTCTGTCACAGTCCCCCTGCGGTGGAGTCCGCGACGACGACCGGCCCGGTCTGCTTCGGGATCCGGAAGGCACGGCGCGAGGAGCGCCGGTCCAACCAGCCGGCGAACGCGGTGAGCAGCGAGTTGATGACGATGTAGATGATCGCTACCACGATCGCTGCGGCGATGATGTTGCCGTAGTTGGCGGAGAGGTCGTTGACGCCGCGCTGGAGCAGCTCGGGGTAGGCCACGATGTAGCCGAGCGCGGTGTCCTTCAGCAGTACCACCAGTTGGCTGACGATGATCGGCAGCATGGCCCGGGCCGCCTGCGGGATCAGGACGATTCCCATGACCTGGGTCTTGCGCATGCCGATCGCGTACGCCGCCTCGGACTGCCCGCCGGGCACGGCCCGGATACCGGCCCGGAACGCCTCGGCGAGCACCGACCCGTTGTAGAGGGTAAGGCCGATCACCACGGCCCAGAACGCGGGCACGGGGCCCTGGATGAGGAACGGCAGGCCGTAGAAGACGAAGAAGATCATCAGCAGCAGCGGTACGGCCCGGAAGAATTCCACCACCGCGCCGGCCGGGACGCTGATCCACCAGTGCTCGGAGAGTCGCCCGACCGCGAAGATGATGCCGAAGGCGAGCGAGAGCAGCATGCCGACCCCGGCCGCTTTGAGCGTGGCCCAGAGGCCCGGCAGGATGAACTGCGTCCAGGTCTTCGGCTCGGCGAACGGCTTCCACAGCCACGCCTCCAGCTGGTTCGCCTGGTCGAACCTGGTGTAGATCCAGTAGAGCAGCCCGAGCAGGGCGACGCCGAAGATCACGCTCAGGACGGCGTTGCGAACCTTGGCGCGTGGCCCCGGGTGGTCATAAAGGACGCTGCTGGTGCTCATCAGCGCTTCACCGCCAGACGGTTGGCCAGCCAGCCGAAGAAGTAGCCGGTGGGAATGAGGACCGCCGCGAACGTGCCGGCGAAGACCAGGAAGATCGGGATGACCGCGTCACCGTTGAAGTTGATCAGATCCTTCATGACGGTGGAGGACTCCATCAACCCGATGGTGCCGACGATGGTGGCGTTCTTGCAGAGCGCGATCAGGATGCTGCCGAACGGCGCGATCACCGCGCGCGCGGCCTGCGGCAGCACCACGATCCGCAGCGTCTGCGCGAAGGACAGCCCGATCGCCCGGGCCGCCTCGGCCTGCCCGGTCGGCACCGTGTTGATGCCCGAGCGCACCGCCTCGCAAACGAACGCGGCGGTGTAGGTAGACAGGCCTACCACGCCGAGCCAGTAGATGTTGCGGAAGAGGTCGTCCGACAAGGTCAGCCCGAGAGTGACGAACAGACCGAAGTAGCAGAAGAAGATGACCAGGGTGAGCGGGGTGTTGCGGAAGATGTTGACCCAGGCTGCGCCGAAGCCGCGCAGTACGGGTACGGGGGAGACCCGCATCGCGGCCAGCAGCACGCCGAGCACCAGCGCGCAGACCGCGGACGCGCCGGTCAGCTTGAGGATCCAGAGAAAGCCCGACAGGTACGCGTCGAAGTTCTTCGGATCAGTGAATACGTGCATGCTTCGGCTCCCGGGGCACGTGATGGCGGCCGGTGACAGGCCGGAGCCGGCACCCCGACGGGATGCCGGCTCCGGTGCCGGTCAGGCTGCGCCGCAGTGGGTCAGCTTGGTGGAGTCCAGCTCGGGCGCGGGGGTGCCGCTCGCGCCCAGGGTGGTGTCCCAGGCGGCCTTGTAGCTGCCGTCGCTGGCAGCGGCCTTGAGGATCTCGTTGACCTTCTCGCAGCCGGTGGTGTCGTCCTTCTTCAGGCCGATGCCGTACGGCTCGTCCGAGAAGGTGCTGCCGACGACCTTGAACTTGCCGGCGTACTGGCTCTGCGCGGCGTAGCCGGCGAGGATGATGTCGTCGGTGGTCACCGCGTCGACCTGGCCACCCTCCAGCAGCGGCAGGCACTTCGAGTACGCGTCGAACTGCTGCAGCTTGGCGTCCGGGTAGTTCTCCTGGATCCGCTTGGCCGGGGTCGAGCCGCTGACCGAGCAGACCGTCTTACCCGCCAGCTGGTCCGGGCCGGTGAGCGTCGAGTCCGACTTGACCAGCAGGTCCTGGCCGGCGACGAAGTACGGGCCAGCGAAGTTGACCTTCTGCTTGCGCTCGTCGTTGATGGTGTAGGTGGCCACCACCAGGTCGACCGTGCCCTGCTCGATGAAGGGCTCACGGTTGGCCGACACGGTGGTCTTCCACTCGATGTTGCCCTCGTCGACGCCGAGGCCCTTCGCGATGATCTTGCCGATCTCGATGTCGAAGCCCTCGTACTTGCTGCCGGTCTGCAGGCCCAGGCCCGGCTGGTCGGCCTTGACGCCGATGACCAGCTTCTTCTGGCTCTCGGCCTTGCCAACGATGCCGGTGGCGCCCGTGCCGGAGCCGCCCTCGTCGCTGTCCCCGCCGCAAGCGGCCATCGCGACCGCGAGGCCGGCAACGGCGGCGACAGCCGCCATGCGCTTCATTCGCATACTTGTTCTCCTTCTTCGACTGGAGCCTGCCGGGTCACGGCCCGCTCTACTACGGACGCCTAGTGCGTGAGGATCTTGGAGAGGAAGTCCTTGGCGCGCTCGCTGCGCGGGTTGGCGAAGAACTCCGCCGGGGCCGCGTCCTCGACGAGCTTGCCGTCGGCCATGAAGATGACCCGGTTGGCGGCGTGCCGCGCGAAACCCATCTCGTGGGTGACCACGACCATCGTCATGCCGTCGCGGGCCAGCGAGGTCATCACGTCCAGCACCTCGCCGACCATCTCCGGGTCGAGCGCGCTGGTGGGCTCGTCGAAGAGCATCGCCTTGGGCTGCATGGCCAGCGCGCGGGCGATCGCGGCGCGCTGCTGCTGGCCGCCGGAGAGCTGTGCCGGGAACTTGTCGGCCTGGTTCGCGATGCCCACCCGGTCGAGCAGGGCCAGGCCCCGCTCGCGGGCCGCCGCCGGCTTCTCCCTGCGCACCTTGACCGGGCCGAGCGTGACGTTCTCGAGGATCGTCTTGTGCGCGAAGAGGTTGAACGACTGAAACACCATGCCGACCTCGCTGCGCAGCTTGGCCAGCGCCTTGCCCTCGGCCGGCAGCGCCTGCCCGTCGAAGGTGATGGTGCCGGAGTTGATCGGTTCCAGTCGGTTGATCGTGCGGCACAGGGTCGACTTGCCGGAGCCGGACGGGCCGATCACCACGACCACCTCGCCGCGGCCCACCGACAGTGAGACGTCGTCCAGCACGTGCAGCGGCCCGAACCACTTGTTGACCGAGTCCAGCACGATGAGCGGTTCGCCCGTCGCCACGTCGTCCACCGTCCCTCGTTGCCCATCGAGGGCCGGTCGACCCTCGGATAGCGGCCACTGTAGGCGGGGTGAAGTGGCGGAACACAACCCAGATGGTCACGGAGCGGTAACACCGTTTCCGGATCGGCCCGCCGCGTCCGAAATTGCCCGCTCCGGGTGGCGCTCACGAGGAGTGACGGAGATCATGTGGGGATGACCGAGCCTGTGCGCCTGACCCGGTACGCCCGCGGCGGCGGGTGCGCGTGCAAGATCCCACCCGGTGAGCTGGAGGCGATGGTGGCCGGCCTCGGACCCGCCGCCGACAGCGCCGACCTGCTGGTCGGGCTCGACCACGGCGACGACGCCGCGGTGGTCCGGCTGGACGAGCGGACCGGCGTGGTGACCACGGCGGACTTCTTCACCCCGGTGGTCGACGACGCGTACGACTGGGGGCGGATCGCCGCGGCCAACGCGCTGTCCGATGTGTACGCGATGGGTGGCCGCCCGCTGGTCGCGCTGAACCTGCTCTGCTGGCCGCGCGAGGTGCTGCCGCTGGAACTGGCCCGGGAGGTGCTGCGGGGCGGCCGGGACGTGGCCGGCGCCGCCGGCTGTCTGCTGGCCGGCGGGCACAGCGTCGACGACGACGGCCCGAAGTACGGCCTGGCGGTCACCGGGCTGGTCCGGCCGGAGGAACTGATCACCCTCGACGCCGGGCGGGCCGGGTTGCCGCTGTCGCTGACTAAGCCGCTCGGGGTCGGCGTGCTCAACACCCGGCACAAGAACACGGGCGAGAGCTTTCCCGAGGCGGTCGCGGCGATGACCACGCTGAACCGGGACGCGGCGGTGGCGGCGGTGGCGGCGGGGGTGCGCTGCGGTACCGACGTGACCGGGTTCGGCCTGCTCGGCCACGCCTCGAAGCTGGCCCGCGCCAGCCAACTCACCGTGGCGATCGACATCGCCCGGGTGCCCTTGCTGACCGGTGCCCGGGAGGCGGTCCGCGACGGGTACGTCAGCGGTGGCTCCCGCCGCAACCTGGAGTGGGTGACCCCGTGGACCGACTTCGGCCGGGCTGGGGACGCGGACCGGCTGTTGCTCGCCGACGCGCAGACCTCCGGGGGCCTGCTGGTGGCCGGGGAGTTGCCCGGCGCGCCGGTGATCGGTGAGCTGTTGCCGCGCAGCGAGCACCTGGTCGTGCTGCGCTGACCGCTGCCACGATGCCGCTCGGCGGCGAGCCGCTGCGGGGAATCAGCACCATACCCGATAAACTGTCATCTTCCCGCTACTCATGGCGATGAGGCCTGGGGAAATTCTGCCCAGAATGGTCACAGACCGGTAACTTGCCCCCGGCTAGGGGCAAATGCACCCCACCATCGTCTGTAAGGCCCGATCCGGAGGCCGGTGGGACGAGCACAGCGAGGAGGCGGCGTGACCGAGCTGTGGAACTGGAGAATCGACCAGGCGCGACCGGTGGAGGTCTATCCGGCGCTGGCCGACGCGCTCGGTCGGGTGGTGATGCCACTGGCGGTGGCCGACCCGGCCCGGCTGCCGAAGTACGCGGTGATCTGCGACGTCTGGCAGGCGCCGGGCGAGTTCGCCACGATCGTGGACTGCTACGGCGTGCCCGACGGGCTGCCCGAGTTGCCCACCATCGCGGCGCTGGCCCGGCTGCTCGACCGCAACTGCCTGCTGCGCGACGACACGCTCGACGACACCCGGCACCTGTTGGTCGCCCCCGACGGCAGCATCCGCCCGGTGCACTTCGACGTGCGGGAGACCGACGACGGCGAGGTCCTGAGCGATCGGCGCCTGTGCACCGAGGCCGACCCGCGCTGTCGGGGCTGGTCGCGCTGCCACCGTTCCCGGTGGGCGCCCGACTCGGTGAACCCGGCCCTCGCCGCCGCCTGACGCGCAAGGAAGGGGCCCCTGTTAAGAGGGGGCCCTTCCTCTACCCCAGGC